>JBFKSL010000524.1:0-3347 GCA_041626995.1 Ketobacter sp.
ACTCATACCAGCACCGACAATAGCTACTGAAGGGCTTCGCATTGATGAAGCCATACCGCCTCCTTAGAAGAGCTTGTGTATTTTTGTTATGAGGTCAATCTATCACCCTGAAAGAGGGAGGGGCATTGGCGCTATCGATCAGATTATTTGACAAGTTGTGTTGATAAGTAGGATCACTATCACTGTATGGATGTCGCTGGTTCGAATGCTTCTTCTGCTACTTCTATAGGCGTAACTTTAACAATTATGCCAAACAACGGGTGATCCATATAATGCAGTTCACCACTGCGCATACGGCGTGATTCGTTTAATACCACCGTGCGTACCGACTCATATCGAGTGGTGGTTTCCTGGGAAGAGAAGTCACCCAGTTGTATGGATTGATATTCACCTTGTTGTTCGTTAAACAAGTTGTCGCTTTGCCACCATGGTGCTGCCATTTCTACTTGTTGGATATAATCCGCGAGCCAAAGATCGGCTTTGATATGCAGATAACGGGAAACCACCAGAGTGATGCTGCCTTCCAGCTCAAAATAGCCATCGTATTCGTTGCCGGCTTGCACTAAGACTGGGATAGCTTGAT
The DNA here is from genome assembly GCA_041626995.1 of Ketobacter sp. Classification (GTDB taxonomy): domain Bacteria; phylum Pseudomonadota; class Gammaproteobacteria; order Pseudomonadales; family Ketobacteraceae; genus Ketobacter. The sequence goes on from JBFKSL010000524.1 coordinate 584, forward strand.
TTTTATCTAATGCGGGCTGTTGCCAGGTGTTTTTCAACATCACTTCGTAATTGGAGCTTAATTCAATGCTGGCTAGAGCCTGTTTAAATTCCTGGTCGGAAGGGGAGCTGTCTTGAAAGGCAATCAAGTCCTCCTGGCGTGGTAAATCGGCTTCAGAAGAATCTGTTGCAACGACTTGTTGGCCTGTCACGTCAGCTTGCTCTTTGCGATCCAGTTTCACAATACCAGCAGGAAACGAAAGTTTCAGCTCATCGGGGCGACGCCATTTTTCATTCCCTGTTACGCTGTTTTTATGTTTGAAGATAGCCAAAGAGACTTCATACCAGGTTTGTTCCTGGTCATCGGCTTGTGCGTGGGAAAGGCTAACAAAACACAGTGAAAAAGCAGTGAGTATCGCTAAACCGGAACGTAGTATCATGATGGCCCATTCGCAGGATCGAGTTTTTGCAGTAGCTCTTCCACCATATTTAGGCGTTGCTCTGCGGTTTCAGTTTCTATATTGAAGCGTAGTTTATCAGCCCCATCCAGCTTGTAAAACTGGGGTTGGTTTTGCACCATCTTCACAATTTGTAATGGATGAATTTTGGTATCAGCGCCGAACTCCAGTTTACCGCCTTTTGGCCCGGCATCGATCTTATTTAAGCCGAATTCCTGGGCGGTTAATTTCACTTTTGTGAGCCGGAACAGGTTTTGGGTAGATTCCGGCAGGCTGCCAAAGCGATCCACCAGCTCAACTCTTAATTCATCCAGATCATCGTCACAGCGGGCATTGGCGATGCGTTTGTAGGTGATCAGTCGCAAGTGCACATCGTGTACGTAATCGTTGGTGATTAACGCTGGAATACGCAGATTAATGTCTGCACCGTGTTTCAGCGGTTTATCCAGGTCGGGCTCTTTGCCTTCCTTAATGGCTTTAACGGCTTCTTCCAGCATTTCCATATACAGAGAAAAGCCAATGCTGCTCATGTTGCCGCTTTGCTCTTCGCCCAGCAGCTCGCCAGCACCGCGGATTTCCAGATCGTGGCTGGCCAGGGTAAAGCCAGCGCCTAAATCATGGGCCTCAGCAATGGCTTCCAGCCGCTTACGGGCATCGGCAGTAATGGCTTTGGGATGTGGGGTGAGCAGGTAAGCATAGGCCTGATGGTGAGAGCGACCCACTCGGCCCCGTAATTGGTGCAGCTGCGCCAAACCAAATTTATCAGCACGATCGATGATGATGGTGTTGGCCGAAGGTACGTCGATGCCGGTTTCTATAATAGTGGTACACATCAGCACGTTGTAGCGCTTGTGATAGAAGTCGGTCATCACCTGTTCCAACTCGCGCTCGCGCATTTGGCCATGGGCCACCACAATACGAGCTTCTGGCACCAGCTTTTGAATTTCTTCTGCGCGTTTTTGAATGGATTTCACTTCATTGTGCAGGAAGTAAACCTGGCCACCCCGCAGTAATTCACGCAAAATAGCTTCCTTGGTAACGGCATTGTTTTCCTGGCGTACAAAGGTTTTGATGGAAAGCCGTTTGGCTGGTGGCGTGGCGATGATGGACATATCACGCACGCCGGACATGGCCATGTTCAGTGTCCGTGGAATAGGGGTGGCAGTGAGCGTCAGCATATCCACATCGGCCCGAATTTCCTTTAGGCGCTCTTTGTGGCGTACACCGAAGCGATGCTCCTCATCCACAATGATCAGGCCCAGGTTATTAAATTTCACGCTTTCTTGTAGCAGCTTGTGGGTACCCACCACAATGTCCACTTTGCCCTCCGCAATCTGCTTCAATGCAGCGGTCTGCTCCTTGCCAGTTCGAAATCGGGATAACACTTCCACCTGCACAGGCCAATCGGAAAATCGATCTTTGAAGGTCTCGTAATGTTGTTGAGCCAATAAGGTGGTGGGCACCAGCACCGCTACTTGTTTGCCATTTTGTATGGCGACATAGGCGGCACGCATGGCGACTTCGGTCTTACCAAAGCCCACATCACCGCACACCAGCCGGTCGGTGGGTTGGTCGGAGGTTAGATCAGCCACCACGGCGTCAATGGCTGCTTGCTGGTCTGGGGTTTCTTCGAAGGGAAACCCTTCACAGAAGGCTTCATAGTCACTGCGATTGATAGAGAAACGAAAACCCGGTTTTGCGGCACGGCGGGCATAGATATTCAATAGCTCGGCCGCTGTGTCATGAATTTGCTCGGCGGCTTTGCGCTTCTCTTTGCTCCATTGTTCGGTGCCCAGGCGGTGCAAAGGTGCAGTGTTGTCGCTGGCACCGGAATAGCGGCTAATCAAGTGAAGCGAAGAAACCGGCACATAGAGCTTGGCTTCGTTAGCGTATTCCAGGGTTAAAAATTCCTGGGGTTGACCATCCAGATCCAGTGTTTGCAAGCCCTTGTAGCGACCTACGCCATGGTCAATATGAACTACAGGGTCGCCATTATTCAATTCTGTTAAATTGCGGATGACGTTTTCGGCATTGTCATCGCCACGCTTACGGCGACGACGCTGCATTACCCGGTTACCAAACAGCTGTGATTCTGTCACCAGACTGATGGCTGGTTGCTTCAGCTCTAAGCCGGCGCTGAGCGGTGCCACGCAAATCATGGGGCTGTCTTTGCTTGCGCAGAATGCCTGCCAGCCCTCTACTGGTTTTGGTTGGATGTTGTTGCGCTTTAGCAGCTCTAACAATGTATCCCGGCGGCCAGCGGATTCTGCCACAAACAGCAATCGGCGTTTTCTGTCTTGGGCTGCTATCAAGTGGCTTTCTACAGCC
>JBFKSL010000525.1:0-3345 GCA_041626995.1 Ketobacter sp.
AATATTGATTTACAACATTCATACCACCTATTGCGGTAGCCACCACCTGTTGCACATCCGCAATATTTAGCCCGTACCGGGCCGCTTTTTCCCGTTGAATATCCACCTTGATATAACGGCCACCTGCAACCCGTTCAGAATACACAGAAGCGGTTCCCTTTAAATCTTTAAGAACCGTTTCCAGTTGTTGGCCAATCTGGTGAATTACTGCAAGATCCGGCCCGGCCCCCTTGACACCCACCGGCGTTTTTATACCGGTTGCCAGCATATCGATACGAGTTTTAATGGGCATTACCCATGCGTTGGTTACTCCAGGCAATTTAACCAGACCGTCTAATTCTGCCTTTAAACTTTCTGTGGTTAATCCTTCCCGCCACTGGTCTCTTGGTTTTAATTGAATAAAGGTTTCAATCATAGTCAAAGGGGCAGGATCTGTTGCCGTTTCCGCCCGCCCCACTTTTCCAAACACATTTTCCACTTCAGGCACAGTGCGTATTAATTTATCCGTTTGTTGTAATAGCTGACGAGCTTTGCCAATGGAAATTCCAGGATAAGTAGTAGGCATATACATCAAATCGCCTTCATCTAATGGCGGCATAAACTCACTGCCAATTTTTCCTGCTGGATATAACCCCACAATCGTAATTATCACAGCCAGTACCAAGGTTGATTTTGGAAAGCGTAAAACCCCATTGATCAGCGGCGTATACACATGCATTAAAGCTCGATTAAGGGGGTTGCGCTTTTCTGCAATCACTTTGCCGCGTATAAAGTATCCCATTAACACTGGCACCAGAGTAATAGATAAGATGGCTGCGGCACCCATGGCATAAGTTTTAGTGAATGCCAAAGGCGAAAACATTCTGCCTTCTTGTGCCTCCAAGGTAAAAACGGGAATAAAACTCACGGTAATTATCAACAAACTAAAGAACAAAGCCGGCCCCACCTGGGCAGCGGAATTTGCCACCACTTGCCATCGATTTTGGTCGGTAAGTTTGGTTTTCTCCATATGCTTGTGCATATTTTCGATCAGCACAATGGCTCCATCAATCATCGCGCCAATGGCAATAGCAATCCCTCCCAATGACATAATATTGGCATTTAATCCCTGCCAATACATAATAATAAAAGCAGCTAAGATTCCAATGGGCAGACTAATGATTGCCACGAAAGCAGAACGTACGTGAAATAAGAACAACACGCATACCACAGCCACCATAAATAACTCTTCTGCCAGCTTTTCCCATAGGTTTCTTACCGCCCGTTCAATTAGCGCAGACCGATCATAAACCGTGATGACTTCAACACCTTTGGGCAAACCTGCTTTTAATTGTTCCAATTTTTCTTTAATACCATCAATAGTAGTTTGTGCGTTTTCCCCAAAGCGCATCACTACCACACCACCCACAACTTCACCCTCTCCATTTAATTCGGCAATACCACGTCGCATTTGTGGACCGATTGTTATTTCCGCCACATCTTTTAACAGCAGAGGCGTTCCATTGGCATTGACACCCAAGGGTACGTTGCCCAAATCTTTTGCATTTTTTATATATCCCGTGGCACGAACCATATATTCAGCTTCTGCCATTTCCACAACAGAGGCACCCACCTCTTGATTGCCCCGACGAATAGACATTTGTATGTGGCTTAACGGAATATCGAAAGCGCGCAGCTTGTCAGGGTTCACCTTTACCTGATACTGCTTCACCATACCGCCAACGGAGGCCACCTCAGATACTCCGGGTACCGTCTGTAGTTCGAATTTTAAGAACCAGTCCTGAATAGTGCGCAACTCACTAATGTCATGGGTGCCAGTTCGATCGACCAAGGCATACAAATACACCCAGCCCACACCAGTTGCATCGGGCCCCAGCTCAGGCTTAGCGGTTGCAGGCAATGAGGCTGTGACTTGGCTTAAATATTCCAATACGCGGCTGCGCGCCCAATATATATCGGTGCTCTCATCAAAAATGACGTATACATAGGAATCACCGAAGAAGGAAAAGCCACGCACCGTTACGGCACCAGGCACCGATAACATGGCTGTGGTGAGCGGATAAGTTACTTGGTCTTGCACAACCTGTGGCGCCTGACCAGGATAACTGGTTTTGATAATAACCTGCACATCGGACAAATCCGGTATAGCATCTACAGGTGTGTTTTTTACAGCATAGCTGCCCACTGCCAGTAAAATAATGGTTGCAAGCAGAACAAAAAAACGATTGCTAACAGACCATCGAATGATCGACTCAATCATGGTTAGTTGCTCCATGTTGATCTGTCTTTTCTGACATGGACTCCATAACATGAAGCTCACGAATCACAAACTCGTGCTGATCAGAAATATAAAATTCAAAGTGAATACTTTGATTATCTTTCAAGGTAGACAAATCAATATGAGGTTCCACATTGAAATCCAATGTGGCTGGGCCACGATTCCATTTGGTAATGGCTTCTCGGCTAATATTTAACAGGCGATTTCCCAAATCAATAGAGTTAATCACCCCCATGACCTGAGCGATATTTTTATCTTCCCATTCCAAATCCTGCATACGCTTAAAATCAGACGTTTTTGAGGATTCAGAATCCAACAAAAACTGTGCTGACACCACCACCTGTTCGCCCTCAGAAACGCCTTTTAAGATTTCAAAATTCTCGTCATCAAAGCGACCTGTTTTCACCTCAACAGATTTGAATTTTCCATTTCCCAATGCCAGCACCACGCGATCACTTTTACCGGTTCGGATCAACGCTTCACGCGGTATCAACACTGCAGGCTCGGTACTTTGAGATTCAATAGTAATTTGAACAAACATATTGGGTTTAAGTTTGTGATCGTGATTTTGAAAGCGCATTCGAACTTTTACCGAACGGGTTTTCTCATCCAAAGTGGGATACACATAATCTACCTTGCCGTGCCAGATCTCACCCGGCAAATAATCCAAAGTCATGATCACTGTCGCACCCACATTCACCATAGCTGCCTGACGCTCCAGCACCTCGGCCTCTACCCACACCTCATCCAAATTTCCAATGGACATTACGGTGGTACCGGGGTTTACAAAAAAGCCTTCACGAATATTCAAGTTATCCACCACGCCAGACTGAGGTGACAATACGGTGATATTTTGCTGGACCTTACGGTTTGTTTTTAATTTACCAATGGTTTCGTCTGGTAGCTGCAATGCACTCAGCCGATTTTCTGCGGCTTGAATTAAGCGCTGATTATTTCTATCCAGCGCTAGCACATATTCTTCCTGGGCATTAACTAACGCTGGAGAATACAATTCATAGAGCGGCTGGCCTTGTTTGGCCTGATCGCCTTCTGCTTTGATGTAGAGT
>JBFKSL010000526.1:0-3335 GCA_041626995.1 Ketobacter sp.
AGTAGACCCTTCTTCCATGCCTTCCACATTACCTGGTTATCTTTTAAATTTAACAGCTGAACTTATGTTGGATGGGGAGACTATTGATGAGGAAGTTGCTGGAACCTTGGGCGGAGAGTTATATGAAACCATGGGTGTGTGGTCGCCGGGTTATGGTTGGGAACAATCTGTTAATCATCCGGTTGCTGGAGAATACAGAGCTATTGGATTGGACCTGCAGGGAGTTAACTCTAAAGAGCTGGCCGATCTTCAGGTTCAGCTGGAACAAACTAAACAAATAATTGAGGCTGGTAATTCAGATGAGTTGTTAGGTTTGTCTGCGCAAGAGCTGGTAGGTGACTATTTATATTCTGCAATCTATAGCTATTTAGCAATGAATGGTATTCAGGATAAATTGCAAGCAGAGGTTTCTGGCATCGTAACGAATAGGATGCCCAGTTATGGCCTGTTTTCTACTAGCTTGCAAACCTATTACTTCTATGGAACGCCGAGGGATGTAGAGTTTAGTGGGTTAGTGATTGATGTTGATCGCTTATCAAGCCAGGTTGTTGCTAAAGATAATGATGGTGGATCCAGATTGAGTTTTACCAAGGTTTCAGGTGCTAGAGCGTCAGCAATGGAGCATATTGTCCCAGAACAGGTTTTATCGACAGAGTTGGCCCCTGCTCATGGGATAAGTGCTGTTCGAGCATTAGCGCTGGCAAATGAGCAAGGCCAAAAAATTTGGACGATTACTAGAAATAATTTGAGTGAAGCCCTTGCAGCGATTGATGTGGGGGCTGATATTGAAAGTGAAATATCAGCTTCAGTAAATGCAGGAAAAGTTGCAACAGTGCATGAGCAGCCAGTAAGTTTTTATGGTGGCAATAATGTTGGATATTTGATACTTGATCCAACTACGGGTGCAGGTGCCTATAAAATTGCCGGAGGTTTAAATGGCGGGTTTGTTGACGCAGATACCGCATCGATTTGGGGGTTTCTCGGTTTTGCTGCAGGTATGATTGGAGCTGGGTTGGTGGCTGCATCATCTGCTGGGTTGGTTTCAACGCTTTTGCTTTTTTTCGCAGCTGCAGTCGCCATTATTTTAACATTGAGCTTTGTATTGGATTATATGGCAATTGAGCATAGATGCTCAGGATTAGGGGGGTTAGTGGCATTAGCAGTGGGTGCTGCTATTGTTGGTTTAGTTGCTAGTGGATTTGGTGCCATTTTTCTTATGTATCTTGGGTTATTAGCTGGAGCAGGTGCATCTACAGCAGCTTCCTCTTCTAGTTGTCAGTGATAGGTGAGTAAAATGAATGCCGAATTAGCCAGTTTTGTCTTGTTTGTTGTGGATGCGGGTATCACTCTCTTTTTCGGCATGTTTGTCTATGGTGTCAAGCAAAGGCGCGTGTTTGCCTTAGGGCGTTGGTATATTGCGTCGAAAAGCATGTCTCAATATTTTGCAGCAGTGAGTTGGAACCTGTTTATGTTTTTTGTCCTGGCGTATTTCAGGCTGTTTGAGTTTCCTGAAAGATTGTTCCCCTCATTACTGTAGCCGACATAGAAAGTTAATTCATGCAATATGAAATAACGGTGCCGCACCGTCTAAGGCTTGTGAATAAATAAGCCCTTAGTTAGACTAGGTGATTGCATGGAGGCTATTTTAGCCCCGAATTTGACCTTCTGGCCCGTAACCACCGGGGTAAGGCCATAAGGTATTTGATCAATCAGTATTGGGGATTTCTGATGACTACAAGTTCTGGCTTGTTGCGCTCGGTTGTGGCGCTGTGTCTGTTTGTTTGTTCTTCCACTCTCTATTCTGCATTAGCGGAAAAGGTCAACGCAGAGCAGTTTCGTAATCAGCCTGTGGTCGGTATTGCTGGTGTTACGGCACCAATGATGCCTGGCAGTAGCGTAGAGCAGGCACTCAGGCTTGGCGTGAATGAAAGCGTCAATCAGCTATCTCGTAACATCGATCGAAACGGTAATGTGCATAGCCGTTATCAGCAAACCTACCAGGGACTCCCTGTATGGGGGCAGCATATAACGGTGCACGAAAAACGGGGTGCGGTGTATCGAGCTTCGGGTAAAGTAGTAAAAGATTATCAGCAGGAAGTGGGGGAACAACTGTTTACCGCTGCTTTTAACCCTTCCACTTACGCCACAATAGACAATGATCCCTATATTAGCGCAGGGCTTGACTGGCTAACGCAAAAAACCGATGTACCCGCCTCCGATTGGAATATCACAAACTTCTCATCCAGACGTGAAATTTATTTTAAAGACGGTACCGCAACCGTTGTACGAGTCATTACTTTACTAGCAGAGACAGACGATCACGCACCGGTGCGCCCTACATTAATTATTGATGAAGAATTTCGGCGCGTATTGAAATCCTGGAATGGATTAACACATGCAGAAGCCACGGGTCCAGGCGGCAATGAAAAAATAGGGCGATACGAATATGGTACGGATTATGGGTATCTTGATGTAACCGAAACGGAAGCTGGCTGTGCTCTACAAAATGAAAATGTTTACACAGTGGATCTGGGTAATGGATATGATGATACAAGCACCGAGCCATTCAGCTTCGAGTGCTATGAAAATCTGCAACGTGAAACCAACGGAGCTTATTCACCTTTAAATGATGCCCATTATTTTGGAAATGTGGTGTTTGACATGTTTCAAGATTGGTTGGGTGTTGCGCCGCTAACATTTCAGCTTGCTTTAAAAGTTCACTATGGCAACGGTTACGACAATGCTTATTGGAATGGCGAGTCCATGGTGTTTGGTGATGGTGCAGATCGATTTTATCCCCTGGTAGATATCAATGTGGTTTCCCATGAAGTCAGCCATGGATTTACCGAGCAAAATTCAAGTCTAATCTATAGTGAGCAGTCAGGTGGAATAAACGAAGCGTTCTCTGATATTGCGGGAGAAGCTGCTGAGTATTACATGAATGGGTCAGTAGACTGGTTAATTGGTGCTGCCATTACCAAGCAAACGGCTGCCTTGCGATATTTTGAAGATCCTACCCAAGATGGTCGTTCCATTGGTCATGCTGATCACTATTATTCGGGCATGGATGTTCACCACTCCAGTGGTGTGTTTAATCGAGCCTACTATCTAATTTCAAACTCAGAAGGTTGGAACCCTCGCATCGCTTTTGAAGTGTTTGCCCATGCTAACCAAAATTACTGGGGGCCTTCCACGGATTTTGAAGACGGTGCCTGTGGCGTTTTAAATTCAGCAAGAGACTTAAATCAAAGCCCCGTAGACGTTGTTGTTTCCTTTTCTGAGGTGGGGGTTGTGTGTACTTCCGACACAACAGACACAGATGGCGATGGTTTGCC
>JBFKSL010000527.1:0-3333 GCA_041626995.1 Ketobacter sp.
CCACCATTACACATACCACTACCTGCAATAATGATGGCACCATCTTTGATTCTATTAATGGCCATGGAATCTTCAGTACTTTCTGTGAGGGTCAACATCGGCAGATAGGATTTTGGGTCATCCCCCAGTTTTGCCGATATTTTTTGCAAATCTTTGGGATCAAGCAGATCCATATATTCCGTATATAGGCGTGTGACTTCAATTCCCATGGGGCTATCTAAAAATATTTTTTGCTGCGGTACCTTACCCTGCTTATGCAACACACCCAAGTGAAATAGCATTTCCTGAGTGCGCCCCACAGCAAACGCCGGAATCAACACATTGCCTTTAGCCTGATAGGCTTGCTGCAATGCCAGCTCCAGCTCTTCCATAGTGTTATCCAACGTACGATGATTACGATCGCCGTACGTTCCTTCCATCAACACCACATCGGCTTCTTGAACAATCTCAGGGTCTCTCATCAACACCGCATCGGCATTGCCCAGGTCACCCGAAAACACCAATTTCTTGGTTTTACCTTTTTCTTCAATGCTCAATTCAACAATGGCTGAACCAATAATATGAGCAGCATCGTGAAAATACACCGAGACATGCCCATTCACTGTTCGCGGCTGATGGTAAGGAATACCAACAGCATGCTCCAATACGGCTAGTACATCTTCCATATCATACCAGGGCTCGATGGTGGGCTTACCTGCTCGCTTCAAGCGTTTGTTTTCCCACTCTACATCGCGCAAGTGCAGGTTGGCAGCGTCTTCCAACATAATGGCTAACAGATTACGAGTCGCCTCAGTGCAATATATCGGCCCCTTGTAACCATCTTTAAACAAGCGGGGCAATAACCCGCTATGATCCAGATGGCCATGGGATAGCACCACAGCATCGATATCGTGTGGATTAAAGGGAAAAGGTTCACCATTTCGCTTTTCCGACTTACGACCACCTTGATGCATCCCGCAATCCAACAGAATTTTCACGCCCACGGTTTCAATCAAATGGCATGACCCCGTTACTTCTTGTGCTGCACCCCAGAATGTCAATTTGGCCATTAGGTCTTGTTCCTTTTTGTAAAGCCCATACTCACTATCAAAATCATACAATAATCGATTTCACCATTTCACTATGTTTAGCACCACAAGCCTTGATTCAAGGCAATAAAAATAACACCCATAACTATAAAAAGTGAGAAACATTATGAATTTACGCAATAGCCGGTTAGGGCTTCTCTTGTATTTCTGCCTCGTCTTACTGCTAAGTGGCTGTGGCGGGAAGGATAATTTAGCGGACGGCTTGCATCATGCCTACACGGAGGATGGTATTCGCCTGGGCATGCGCCATTACCGCCCTTCCCCCACTCATCAATTTCGTTCCGGTCGCCCCATTTTGCTTTTCCCTGGTATCGTTAACAACATCAACCAGTTTGATGTCCGCTCCCCTTTACGCCCTGGCGACTATGGTTATCGCTTACCAGATGATGCACCTCAATGGGCTAAGGATGATCCCACCATTCAGCAGGACAACATTAAGTTCTACAGTTTGGCACATTATCTGTATTTGCGTGGCTACGATGTTTGGATGGCCAATTTTAGAGGTGTAGGTCGTGATGAATATGCCAGCGCGAAAGGCCATAGCAATGCGACACTGGATGTATGGTGTCTATTGGATTACCCCGCGGCCATTGACAAAGTGATTGAGCAAACAGGCAAGAGCCCTGTGATTGGCGGCTTTAGTACTGGCGCCATGTGTGCTTATCAATATTTACAGGGTGCAACCTTAAATGCAGACATTGTTAAACAAGGTGAATATATTCCTCATGTTACAGCCAGCGAAGCACTTGCCAAAGAACGCAATAATAAAGTGGCAGGTTTTATTGGTTTAGACCCTGCGGGCGCACCAAAACTGGCCTATAACTTTGTGGTTAACAGCCCGCTGGGTTGGGGCTTGCTGACACAAAATGGATTGCTGAATTTGGATAAGGTTTTACCCATTGTTTTACCCTTACTGCCACCGATTGTTCTTGCCGGCGCCACTGATTTAATCTTTAAAACCATTAGCAATATGGCCGACGCCTTTCCAAATTTTCTTCCCTCTTGGGCCGACTTATTTGGTGCATTACAAATCTGGTCAACCGGTAACACTAACGGTTATGTTGAAGACTTCATGGTGCGGCACGTACTTTCCAGTTGTTATATTCGTGGATTAGGGCAATTTGCCGAATGGGGAATTAATGGCGAAGTACGTGAACATTGGCAAAACGGTTTGGAAAACCACCAAGACTTGGTGCCTAATACACCTGAAGATAATGACGGTTATTATTACTACGGTGATGACCTGGATCGCATGACAGTGCCTGCTTTTACTATTTTTTCCGCCTCTTCCGCCGCAGTGGATACCAACAAGATGGTGGATTTAATTTATGCCAACAAAGCTTATCACCCTTTAGATAATTGGATGGAAATTCCAGGCACTGCACATATTGATTTGGTGCTAGGCAATCATGCGCCCTATGTTTCTTTCCCTGCTATTGGTGACTGGCTGGATTCACTGTAAATTACGAGTTGCTTTTTGGGCTTAAACACCATGGACGGTGTAATACCCAACAAACTGCGAAAGGTATGATTAAAGTGCGCCGAATCGGAAAACCCTGCATCGTAGGCAGCTTCGGTCATCGACATACCTTTCGCCATATTATTTGCCGTTACGAATAAACGATGCCATAGCCGGTAGCGGCGCACTGGCAAGCCAGTGGTACGTTTAAACCAACGTTGTAATTGAGGAGCCGTTAGCGAACACAAGCAAGCTAATTCTTCATTACTCATATTAGATGCAGGTTGTTCTTGGATAATTCGAATAGCGTGCTGAATACGCTCATCAATATGCTCTGGCGCCAGCAAACTCACAGCCTGCAAATTCGGAAATACTTGTGTAGTTAATTTTGTATATGACTCTTCATATGAAAGCTTTTTACTATAGATCTCCTTTAATAGAGCAATTTGTTGTTCTTGATTTTTGCTATGCAGAAAAATGTTACCCTGGTTTTCCTGCATAGCCTTTTTAATTTTTCGAAAGTCGCTGCCATAAGGATCGAGATAACACATAGCAATCACCTGACCATCCACTTGCGCCTCTATTTTGCAGCCAGCAGGAACCAATAAAGTTTGTGCAGACACAGGATCTGTCGAACCCGATTCTTTTATTGTAAAAGGTTTCTCAATGCCTACAAAATAAGTAGCAGCAGCTGTAGTCATGGTTGTGATCGAATCTATTTCACCCATAAACAAGGTGCGCAACTGCCATAAATATAAAAGTGAATGATTAGATTCCATCGGTTTA
>JBFKSL010000528.1:0-3306 GCA_041626995.1 Ketobacter sp.
GCAAGATAATCAAATACTAAGTAATCTAAATCGGCTTGGCGTATAAGCTGGAAGGCGGCACTTTCGGTGTCACCCCAAAAGGCGGCCGCACAGCCAATCTTGATGGTTTTGTCAGACATTGCATTGGTTTCCTTGCGTGAATCCTCATCCGTGAGCTACATTACCAAGCAAGCGCTAGGTTTGTAAAGGGGGTGATTGTGCTTCTATTAGATCTAATCGCTGGCAATTTAAAGATAGCTAAGGTACAAGGCAGCACCATAGTTTTAAGCAAAGACAACCACAGGCAACGTTGGAATGGCAGCGAATACAAAGCAAAGCGCACGGCTGGCAAATGGCATGGAAGATACTCCCCGTGGAAGACTTTTGGCAGCTGCGGCACATTTATTCAGGGTTAAGGGTTTTGAGCGCACGACCGTGCGTGACCTGGCTCAGGAAGTGGGCATTCAATCAGGAAGTATTTTTCACCATTTTCGCACTAAAGAAGAGATCCTACGCTGCGTGATGGAAGAGGTGATTCACCTCAATACCGATCGCTTGCGAGGCAGCATGGATGGGGCAACTTCGCCTCAGGAAAAGCTGTTGCGATTGATTAAAGCAGAATTGAATTCCATTGTGGGTGATACCGGTGAGGCCATGGCGGTTTTGATTTTTGAGTGGCGCTGCCTGAAAGAAGATAGCCAGAAGTATCTGTTGGAACTGCGTAACCACTATGAGCGTATTTGGCTGAATGTGTTGGAAGAAGCCAAACAGCAGGGGCTGCTTGCCCCCGATCGAGATGTGGTGGTTTTGCGGCGTTTATTGGGGGGCGCGCTGGCATGGACCAACTACTGGTATAAAACCGAGGGCAAGATGGATATTGAGCAACTGGCTCAGCAATCTCTGTACATGGTGTTTGGTGATGGACAGTAGAGGTCGTAATTCACTTGAAGGTGGCCTATTTGGATTATAAGTGGCCATATTTTCCTGTTAATTTTCAGGGTGATATAAAAACTAACCCGCTTGTTTCTTTGTGTCACATTAAGATTAATAAAATTACAAATTTTTGATCGAGAACCATTTTGCAATATTGCTAGTATGGTCCTTGAAGGTCATTGATGACCTTAACAATAGATTTGGGGTTTCAGGGCAGGGGAACTCTAACAAGCATGATTACAAGAAAAATAAAAGGTGGTTGTTATGAACACACCGGAAATTGGGGTGGCCAACACTGGCTTTTCCATCGAACGGGGCCCGGATGCGCGTGAGCGAATTTTATCTGCAGCAGAATCGCTGTTTGCCATTCGTGGGTTTGAAGGGGTATCCACTACCCAAATTGCAAAAGTCGCCGGCATTACTCAGCCGTTAATTCACTATCACTTTAAAAACAAAGAAGCGCTTTGGAAATCGACCGTGTCCCGCCTATTTGGCCGGATGACGGAAGAGTTTTCTGCGGAAGTTAAGGTTTTGCCAAGAAGCGATACGCGCCGATATATGATTGAAATGATTCGGTGTTATGTGTCCTTTGTGGCGCGATACCCTCAATACGGCCAATTTATTCTGCGTGAAGGCGTGCATGAGTCTCCGCGCTTGGAATGGCTGGTGGAAGAGTGGTTGAAGCCCATGTTGAGTCAGTTTCACGAAGTGTATGAAATTGGAATTGCGGAAGGTTGGCTGAAGGATATACCGTTTCCGCAGCTGATTATGTTAATAACGGCATCGGCAAGCCATTTCTTCTCATTGGCGCCTTTGGTGAAATCGCTGTACGGCATTGATGCTAATAGTCCAGAGCAGATTTTGGCCCACAGCGACGCTGTGGTGGAGCTGGCGGTAAATGCTATTTTGCGTCACCCAACAGCCCATCAGGTGGAAACTAGCTTGGCCTGATTGCATATTCGGTTCTGATTGGTTAAAAAAGCTGCCGTATTCGAGCAGCTTTTTTGATGCAAAAGCTAAGGAGTCAACGTGATTGGTAACGGTTACCCCCACGGTAGAACCGGCTATGTGATTTTGGAAGAAGGTGAAATTAACCCATCTACATTACAGTTGGATGTGAGTCATTATTTGGTGGTTAAGCCTAATGGTGAGCAGGTGTCAGGTAACTTTTCCTTTCCTGAAGCGCAAAAGTATATTGAGGATCAAGAATCAAAAACTAAATAAAATGAACAAGTTAGAGATTTGCAGCGTAGAAATGCAGCAGAAAAGCGTAGTGGCCACTAACATGAAAAATTTATTTCACTTTTTTTGATTAAACGTTTGACACCTGTCCGAAATTTCGTAGAATGCATCGCACTTCTCGGGTGGTTAGCTCAGCTGGGAGAGCATCGCCCTTACAAGGCGAGGGTCGCAGGTTCGATCCCTGCACCACCCACCAAGATCCGGAGCGGTAGTTCAGTTGGTTAGAATACCGGCCTGTCACGCCGGGGGTCGCGGGTTCGAGTCCCGTCCGCTCCGCCACTTATCTTGGTACCGAGAAGGCTCTTCAAAGTTCCGTCCAATGTTTCACACCCTGTTCTAAATCAAAGCTGAATCTTATCGAAGTCCAACGCTTCAAATTTTCCGTCTTGGTTTATTACCGTTCCCCATACCTGATGACTGCCCTGATGATCGGATGCGCTGAACGAAATGGGTTTTCCTATTCCAAGTTCCACGTTCTTCATCGATTCCAGTGCGTTAATTATCTCTTCCATCGAAAAATACCGGCCTACTTTGCGTAGTGCGTGGGAAAATAATTTGGCCACCACGTAACCTTCCAGCGAAACAAAACCTAATAGTTCGTTGGGGTAGTATTGCTCCATTGCCTGTTGGTATTCCAGCACACCACTGGCGTGGGAGTCATACATGGGCACCACTTGGGATACGATCACCCCAGCCCCGCCAGAAAGTTCTGACTCTTTTAATTCTTCCAGAAGAGTGGCTGCTCCCACAAAGGACACATTAGCCACTTGGCCTTGATAGCCGTTGATATTCATCAGTTTAATAAAGCGGGCGCTGGCGTGATAAGTGCCTACAATTACAATCGCTTCAATATCATGAATCTTTGGTCTAAACAGAGCAATCGCATCAATCACCCTTGAACTGTTGCGCTCGTAGGTCGCTGTGGCTAGGTCGTCAATGCTGGTGTCGTATTGGGCTACGGCGTTGGCAACGCCACTCAAGCCATCCATACCAAAGCTATCGTTTTGATAAAAAACAGCGATCTGTTTTGGGTTTATTTTTAGCACTTTCACAAAATAGTGAACGATTGCGGCGGTTTCTTCTGCGTAGCTTGCACGGTAATTGAATACGTAACGGTCCGGAGGGTCGTTGCGTAAAATGCCGGCCCCGGAA
>JBFKSL010000529.1:0-3300 GCA_041626995.1 Ketobacter sp.
AGCGACCCATGGTTAATAACAGCATAGGATTGCTTGGCCGTTCCTTTAACCAGTTTTCACACCAAAGTAATTGCTTTTCGGTATCGCCATCGGTGACATTTCCATAGACCTGAACCAAACTGTCATCCCAGTTTTTTCGTAACAAGTCGGTGATAACACGCTCGGCATCCACACCTGCGCCTACCTGCATTAAGGCTTCAGCGTAGTTTTTTACCAAGGCGGGTTCGGAATGAAATTTATTGGGAATTTTATGCCATGCTTTTTTCAGGTTCTCGCGTTTCTCTTCATCGTTTTCACCACGAATGGCCCGGCTAATCTGCCCCTGATAACAAAGCAGCGCCAGCTCGCCAAATTCTTTTTTGCTGACCACCTTGTGTTTTTTTAACGCGGTTAACAGTTCGCGCAGACTCTCCCAGTCTTGCAACTCAACATAGACCTTTGACAGCATTTTTATGACATAGGGGTAGCTGGGGGATTTTGGCTCTTGAGATAATTTCATCAAGGTGGCAAGGCACTCTTCCCACTGGCCACTTTGATATTGCAAACGGGCTTTGGTGAGGCTGACTGCCGCATCAGCTCCCGCTGTACTTTCATGGGCCAAACGTAGATATAAATCACGTTCATCTTCTTTTTTTTGTTCGTGGGCTGCCTGGGCTGCAGTCAAGTAATTAATCAGCGGCACTTCATTGCCTTTAGCGGCCTTGGATAGCATTTTTTCAGCGTTGGCCCAATCGCCTTCTGCCAGGGAGATTAATCCTTTGGTAGTGCGCTTGTTGGCTGTACGTTGTCCGCGGTAAGGATCAAACATCCAGCGCAAAAACAACCATAACCAATACACAAAAAAGCCCAGGAAGATGAAAAACAAAATACCAATCAACAAACTGGTTTCAAAAGTATGGCGGCCATGGGCTAACAATACATAACCGGGGTCTTTGGCCACTGCTTTAAAAAACAATGCTCCCACCAAGCTACCCATCACTAAAAACATAATGGTGGAGGGCTTGAGCTTAATTAAATTCAGCAAACGGCTCATTTAGCGTTCTCCTGCTTTAACGCCATAGCTTGCTGTTCACGCACCAGTTTTTCTTTGTTCCAGAATTCACGAAACACTCGTACCGCACGGGAAGAGGCTTCAATCGTAGGCACGTCGGGTTTCAACTGAATGGATGCCAAGCTGGTTACTTCTGTAATAAAGAATTGGGTTTCTTTCGTTTGCTGACGTACGTACATGCCGATACGATCTTTCGCTTCATTTAAACTTAAGTGATAGGCGCTGTTATCACCTCTTAGCAATGCCAGTTGGGCTTGATTCAGCAACAGCTCGATATTTTTTGCCAAATAGTCTCGCTCAGCCGATAACAATAATGGCTTGGTTTTTACATGCTTTTGATAACGCACTAATGAGCCTAAGAAATCCAGAAAGCGGGCACCGAACAGCTCAACACCATCTTCGGGCATAGACTCAGCAACACTGGCTTCTGGTGGCTCTTGATACAGCTCATAGTGAGGTATACCCAGTTTGGAAACCCGTTCCGCCAAATCACTGATGCGCAGGAAAACTCCATCCACATCCAGGCTGTTTTCAGAAGCCAGTTTCAGTTGGTGAATATCTTTCACCATGGCTTCACGCAGTGGCCTTGCTGTAGGTTCTTGCATGGCGCGCACAATATCATCCGCTTCCAACATTAATGCCAGGGCGCCGCGAGCATCACCCAACAGCGATAAACGCTGCTCCGCTACATTAATAAAATGCTCTACTTCCCGCAGCATCCAATCAATACGGTGAGACCCAGTAATAGCGGAAATTTCTTTTTCCAAAGAGGACATGCGCGACTGCAACAGCTCGCGATTTTGGTTCACTGATTTAATGGCATCCCGATCTTGCTTCAGTTGCTGCGCAAGGGTGTTCATATCGGTTTGTATCTTGGCAATGATGCTGGCTTGCGCTTGTTGCTCACGTGCCAGTTGCTGACGCTGCTCCAGAACGGCCAGCTGCTCTTGTTGCTGCTGGAAGAACATGTAGCCCACACCACCTGCAGCGGCCAAACCAAACATGAAGCCTAACAAGATGACCAGTTTGGCTAACCAGCCCAATTTAGCGGGCTGTTTCTGGATTGCATCCGGTTTTGCTTTTGGCTTGGTTTTTTCTGCACCGGCTTTAATCTTTTCCTTCACTTCGACAGGTGCTGTTGCGGCCACCTCAACCGAGGCATCTGTCTCAGAGGGTGATGGATTTGCTGCTGGTTCAACGGACTGTTCTGAGGAATTGTTTTCCGGTTCTTTATTGTCGGTCATTCGCCATCCTATCGGCTAGCTGGCTGCTAGTATTTTTCTAAGGCTTCTATAATATCATCACTGGCGGCGCTGCTGGCTTCGATCAATTGTGTGAAGCCCTGCTCACGAGCGAACTGAGCCAATCTGCCACTCACCACCAGCAAAGGGCACTGCTGCATACGCTTGAGCCGCGCCCCTGCTAATGTCATGAGATTACGTAATCCGTCACCACTTGTCACGGTTAGAATAAGGCTTTGAGCGCTATCCAAGGCTTGAAACAAATGGCTGGTATCGGGTTGCGGCAAGGCTCTGCGGTATAGTTCCAGATAATCCACTTGGGCACCCCGCGTACGCAGAGTATCCGCCAGGGTTTCACGGCCGCCCTCACCGCGCAATATCAATACGCGCTTGTCGCAGAGATTTTGCAATTCCGGCCAGTTCAATAGTGTTTCACTGGTGGCACCCTGCTGTGCCACTTTCACGTTAAGCTGCCAACCGTCCATAGCATGCCCAGTGGCAGGCCCAACGGCAATCCACTGCTGTTGCACGGGCCACTGAGGCCAATAATCTGCCAAAGCTTCCAAGCCGAAATTAGCCGCATTAGTGGATACGCAAATCACAAAATCATAGCGATCCAAATCGAGAATTTTGGCTTTGGCCTTGGGGTCAGGCTCAATGGGTTGTATATCCAATGTGGGGAACTGAATAACCTCCGCCCCAGAGGCAGTGAGCTTTTGCACCAGCTCCTGGGACTGATTTTGTGGGCGGGTAACCACCACCGAAATGTCGGCAAGGGTTGCCACGTTGTTATTCATCCGTGCTGTAAAGGCGCTGCAAAATGGTACCAGCCCCTTGCTGCAGCAGCGCTTCGGCCAGTTGTGTACCCAGCGCTTCGGCTTGCTCGCGCGGGCCTCGCACTTCCTGCCGAATTATCTGAGAACCATCGGGCTCCCCCACTAACCCACGCAACCAGATCTGATCTCCTTCCAGCACTGAATAACCGGCAATGGGCACCTGGCATCCACC
>JBFKSL010000530.1:0-3292 GCA_041626995.1 Ketobacter sp.
AGCCAAGCATAATGATGCCTTTAAAGAGAAACTGGAGGAGAAAGATATGATTCTGCAGTTTCGCACCGAAAGCGGCAAAGTTGCCCGCTACTATATTTTTAAAGACCAAAGCGTAAGGCCATGCGGCGGCATGCATCCCAAGCCAGACATGTGTATGTCTTTTAAGGATGCTAAATACGCCTTCGACACCATCATGAATGCCAGCAAAGACAAAATGGCCTTTATGAAGGGAATGGGCAGCAAAGACATCGTCGTCACCGGTGATCCACAGGAAATGATGTGGTTCATGAGTCTGATGAAGTTTCTTCCCCCTAAAAAGAAGAAAAAGTAAACAAATCTGCCGGTTTTTAGGTAATACTGCCCTTGTTTCGTAGTGCTTTTGTGACGAAACTTACAGGGCAGTGGCATTAGACAAACAGGATTGTTAGTCTGGCTGCTTATTTTTTGATCGAGCAGACCAATAGGGAAACCGGGGTAAAACGGGAATGACGAATCAAACTGGTGGGCAGACAGCGCATCAGCACAAAGACACATTAACCTTCCGCATATTTATGGGCTTGGTGCTGGGTTTTGGCGCCGGGCTGCTTATGTATTACCTGGGAAAATGGTTTCCAGACACCACCCTGGCCTCTGCCATTGATGAGTATTTGGTAAATGGCATCTTCCTGGTGGTGGGTAAAATCTTCGTAAACCTGCTGAAACTGATGATCGTACCCTTAGTGTTGGTGTCATTGGTGTGTGGCGTAATGTCATCCGAGGAATCAAAAAGCCTGGGCCGCTTGGGTTCAAAAACCTTTGTGCTTTATCTGATCACCACGGGTATTGCTATTACTCTGGCTCTGGTGGTTGGCCATTTTGTTGACCCCGGTGCGGGCGTAAACCTGAATCAAAGCTACGAACCTTTCGAGCCAAAAGACCCGCCGCCCTTTGTACAGGTTCTTATCAATATCTTCCCCGACAACCCAGTGGAAGCCATGGCGGAAGGTAACATGCTGCAAGTGATTGTGTTCGCCATAATGTTGGGTATTGCCATTAACCATACTGGTGAGCATGGGCGCCGCATCGGCGCCATATTTGAAGACATGAATGTGGTGGTCATGAAGCTGGTGCAACTGATTATGCAGCTGGCTCCATATGGTGTGTTCTTCCTGGTGGGTAAAGTATTTGCAGAAAAAGGCCTGGATATACTGGGTGGTTTGGGTCTGTATATGTTTTGCGTGTTGTTCGTATTAGCTCTGCACTTTGTGGCTACTTATATGAGCATTCTCACCTTTATTGCCCGCCTAAGCCCCATTGTGTTTTTGCGCAAAATGCGCGAAGCGCTGATTTTTGCCTTCAGTACCGCCAGTAGCGCCGCCACCATGCCGGTGACTTTGGGTATTGTGGAAAAGAAACTGGGGGTGAAAAACTCCATAGCCTCGTTCACCATTCCTTTGGGTACTACCGTAAATATGGATGGCACTGCGGTAATGCAGGGGGTGGCTACCGTGTTTATCGCCAGCGCCTACGGTATCGATTTGGGGATGGCAGAATTTTTAAGCGTAATCGCAACGGCAACGTTGGCGTCAATTGGCACCGCTGCCGTGCCCAGTGCCGGTATGATTACCTTAGCCATGGTACTGGGGCAGGTAGGCTTGCCAGCTGAGGCAATTGGCCTAATATTGGGTGTAGATCGAATATTGGATATGGTAAGAACAGCAGTGAATGTAACTGGGGATGCGGTGGTTACCTGCACCGTAGCCCGCTCGGAAAACGGCTTGGATGAAAGCGTTTTTTATAATCCCGATGTGGAAGTGCAACCGGGATGACCATTGTTATGATGATCAGGGGCGTAATGAAACAGTTTATTTTGGGGTTCGTACTTTTTTTTCAGTGGTTGCCGGTTTCAATGGCTGAGCCAGTTACCTCTGCGGAGGTGGATTGGCAACAAATGATGCAGGCTTCAGGGGTAAGTGAAGTGCTGGATCAAGCCAATCTGTTAATCGACCAGGAAATTCGTAATTTGGAAAAGGCCCCTCTGGGGTTTTCAAATGAAGAACTAAAACACATGGGCGATTCGTTTCGCTCTCGTCTTGGTACTGAAAAACTCAAGCAAGATATTGCGGCCCGTTTGCAGACTGAGTTATCCGAACAACAAACTCAGCAATTACAATCCATATTGCGTTCCAATGAACTGCAAACCCTTAACCAGTTGCAAGAACAATTAACCGATGCTGAAGTGCGCAAAGCCATGCGCTCCTATCGTTTAAAGGTGAAAGAGAATGCGCCCAATAGCAAGCGTATGGCATTGCTGTCTTCATTGGATGAGGTGTTGCAGCAGTCTTCCATGGAAACAGAATTAAAAGTAGAGCTGCGTAAGCAGTTATTGGCCATTGTTTCGCACTTGAAAACCAAGCAGATTTTTTCTGAAGACATGCTTGACGCGCAGCTGCAAGACTACCGTAAAGAAGTGGAAGGGGAGATCAGCGAAAATGCCCTTTACGCTTATCTGTATTTGTTAAAACGCACACCTTCCAGCAAAGTGCGTGATTTGTTGGTGTCGTTAGATGACCCCGCCTTCAATCAGTTTATGGAAATTTGCCTGCAAGCCATGCAGGACTCCTTTTCCCAAGCACGTCAGCAACTGCAACAGGATATGCGCTTAGCTGGGAAGTAGGTTGAGTATCCCTTTAGATCTCTCTTAAACACTCTGTGATAATGGCCCCAACCTAAAGCTTGCACTATAATAATCAACAATGATGTGTATTTATGATTTGTGTTGAAAGGATGGAGCGCAGGGTGAAATTAAAAGACAAAGTGGTGGTAGTCACCGGGGCTGGAAATGGATTAGGCCGACAGATGGTTTTTCTTCTGCTGAAGAAAGGCGCCCATGTTGCGGCAGTGGATATTAATTCTGCGGGTTTGCAGGAAACCCAAGCCCAGGCTGGGTCAGTAAAAGGAGAGCTAACCTTACACACCGTCGATATATCCAATCGCGATTCTGTGTCTGATTTGGTGGATGAGGTGATTGCTCAACATGATCATGTAGATGTGATTATTAACAACGCTGGTGTTATTCATCCGTTTGAGTCATTCGAAAATTTGGATTACGCCATCATTGAGCGTGTGATCAATGTGAATCTCTACGGCGTGATTAATATCACCAAAGCGTTTTTACCCTTTCTGCAACAGCGACCCCAAGCCCGTATTGTTAATATTTCCAGCATGGGTGGTTTGTTTCCGTTTCCAAAGCAAACATTATATGGTGCCACCAAGGCTGCTATTAAATTATTGAGTGAAGGGTTACACGCGG
>JBFKSL010000531.1:0-3287 GCA_041626995.1 Ketobacter sp.
GAAACACAGCGTAATTGGGGTGAGCCCATGGCTCAAGACGCTAGCGTGGTGGATAAAATCGATAGCATTTGGTCGCAATTGGAAATTACGCCGGTTTCGCCTAAACATTCTCACACACAAAAAAGATCATCATTATGGAATTAGTTTGTCCAGCGGGAAACTTTCCTTCACTGAAGGCAGCGGTGGATAACGGTGCTGATGCGGTTTACATTGGCATCAATGATAAAACCAACGCCCGCTATTTTCCTGGCCTGAATTTTCATCATAACAATCTACATAAAGCGGTGGATTACGCACGCAGCAGAGGCACTCGCGTTTTTCTTGCCATTAATACTTTTCCTCAACAAAGTAATTGGCAAGACTGGGTGAATGCGGTTGATTGTGGCATGGACAATGAAGTCGATGCGCTAATTATCGCCGACACAGGGGTGTTACATTACGCCGCAGACAAACAAGCCTCCACTCCTGATTGCAATGTGAACTTACACCTTTCGGTGCAAGGCTCATCCACCAGTCACGAATCCCTCATGTTCTACGTTAATCAGTTTGGCATTAAGCGTGCGGTTTTACCCAGGGTATTGTCGTTAAAACAAATTGAGCGATTGGCCGCTAAAACCCCTTTGGAGTTGGAAGTATTTGGCTTTGGCTCCCTCTGCATTATGGTTGAAGGCCGCTGTTATCTTTCTTCTTACTTAACTGGCGATTCCCCCAATAATTGTGGCGTCTGTTCGCCTGCCCACGCAGTGAAGTGGGAAGAAACCGAAAACACTCTCACCACACGTTTAAACGATATTGTTATCGACCGTTTTAAACCTAACGAAGCGGCCGGTTATCCAACCCTTTGCAAAGGACGCTTCAAGGTGGATGACACGGTATTTCATGCACTGGAAGAACCCACCAGCCTCAACGCCATGGCCTTATTACCGCAATTGCAAGAAGCCGGAATTAAGGCGATCAAAATCGAAGGCCGGCAGAGGGCACCTGCTTACGTAGCCAAGGTAACGTCTATTTGGCGGCAGGCGTTAGATAACTTCCTTCAAGCTTACGATTCAAGCCTATGGCAACCCAATAGCCATTGGGTACAACAACTGGCCAGCGTGGCTGAAGGCGAACAAACCACTTTTGGGGCGTATCATCGATCATGGCAATGAAACCAAAAATTACCTTAGGACCGGTTCAATATTACTGGAGCAAGCAAGCGTTAATGGATTTTTATGCCGTTGCCGCTGAATCTCAAGTGGATGAAATATATTTAGGTGAGACCGTTTGCTCAAAACGACGTTCTTTGAATATAAAAGAATGGCTTGGCTTAGCCAATGAATTATCCAAAATGGGTAAAAAAGTTATTTTATCCACCTTGACCCTCATTGAATCGGAATCGGAAATCAGCCAATTACGCTCCTTGATAAAACAGTCTGACTTCACTATCGAAGCCAATGATTACGCTGCGGTTACCATTGCTCAGGAGTTTCACAAACCTTTCGTGGCAGGTTGCACTTTAAATGCCTATAACACACAAACACTAAACGTGTTGGCAAAAGCGGGTATGACACGCTGGCATGCCCCAGTGGAAATGAGCCAACAAAGCCTAAGCGATATTATGCAGGTTATGAAAGCTGACCCCATTCTAAAACACATTGAAGTGGAAATTCACGGCTATGGACGTTTACCGTTATCCCATGCCGCTCGATGCTTTACTGCTCGCACTGCAAACCTGCCCAAAGATCAGTGTCAAACCCTATGTATACAACACCCAACCGGCATCACCATGCAAAGCCAGGATGATGACGACCTGTTTCAAATCAACGGCATTCAAATCCAGTCTCACAAACCCTGCAATCTGATTCCTTGTATGCCGCAAGTTCAGAGCATGGACATTGATTTATTTCGCGTCTACGGCGAAGACGAGTCTATTTTTGAATTGGTAAAAGACATTAAGCAGCAAAATACTCTGGGCACCCATATTCCTGTGATAAATAGCGATGCCTGCAATGGTTATTGGTTTGGCAAACCCGGTCTGGAATTTAAATACGATATGTAGCTTTTAATATGATGGATCCAAAACATCTCCAAGCTCATCCAGTTTACGCACAATGTGTTGAATCCAAATGGGCTTTTCAGAAGCAAACAACGTATTCTTCACCAGCAGCCCCATTTCAGTATCGCCTTCCACTTTTATTTTGCGTTGAAAAAATAGCGCGTCGGGGTCGTTACTGGAATCGGCCAATAGAATAAACTGTTTAAAACGGCCAGACACAATCACATCCGGCTCCACCTCGCTTTGTACCAATATGGGGCCTCGAGCACCTAGAGTGATATTCAGTTTTAATTTCATATCTTCAATATGAATTTGCAACCAACGCCCACGCAAAAATTGCAGTTCACCGTTTTCCATGGCCTCCTGTAAAGCACCGCGCATCAGAGACTCTATGGGTACGCGCAATAAAGGAAAAGGCAAACGGCGCACTTGTCGCTTCATTACCGGATGAATTGTTCGAATCACTTTTAACGGGCTTGGCAGAGGCGGTTTACGTGGCAGCATAATGATAGGGCTCAAAAAATTGCATTATAACCAAGGAATTTTTCAAGCCCATGATATCGATCAATAACCGCCTTTTTTACCTGCACCCAGGAAGACAAATTCCCAATTCAGGTCCATAGGTTCCCACCAGGCAGACACACCGGTTTCTTTATCGGTATGACGATAAAAACCATTTGTGTCCGGTGGCAACACCCGATAATGCAATGAGTACTCGCCCACACCGTCCATTTTGATATTGGCACCATAATGAGGCCCATCGTTGGCCACCATGGGAACAAACTCACCTTTTTTGCTCCAGCCGGTTTTTTTATTTTTTATTTCATACTCTACGGTGAGATAGGGCATCCAAGCGCCTTCTTCAAATCCGTATGGATTATCTGCCAAAACAGAAATATCCGCTTCCAAATGAATATCTGCCGGGGAATCCGATTGTTGGTGATGAGGGTGCATCACTACCGATTGCAAGTATACTGCACCAATGGACATGCCATGTTTTTCTACTGCATCCCCAATGGCTTTTTCACCCGCAGTTATATTCATAGACGCCACGCCCAAAACAAATAGTGGCACTAAGCTTTTTTTAACTAACTTCATATTTTTCTCCAACTATTAAAAAGACAAAATGCTTTGCCCCCACAACCATCCTAACGTCATCACACCAACGCCATTGCAGCCTAAGGAAACAAACAAACGTGAGGATGGCAGCTCTACATTCTTATGGATGCGGTAAGCCAGCCACAACGAC
>JBFKSL010000532.1:0-3284 GCA_041626995.1 Ketobacter sp.
CCCACCGGCGGGCTAGTGATTAAAGGCTGCTTGGACACTTGCAGTGTCTGCGAACCCAGTAGAGAACATGAAATTGAGTTAAAACTGGCAGAGCAAAAACTCAAGAATGAATTACTTGCCAAACAAATTGAGCTGCTGGAAAAGCACAAGGATTATCGTTGCTGCGATACTGAACAGCCGGAGCCAGCCGAGGCTTAATCGGACTGCAATTGCAACCAATCTTGGATTTGCTCAACAATCCATAAACCATCATCCAGCGGTAGATCATGACCTGCCGTTGGATGAGTTATTAGTGGCCAATCCCATTTTTGTGCTAACAACTCACTGCAACTTGGGTTTACCAGCCGGTCATGAGCGCTATTTAGCAACAACACATTATCATGAGGCTTACGTTTGGGCGCGCGATATCTGGCTGCGGCCATTAGCTGCCGCATAACGTTTTTTGCATTGGTGGGATGAGTTTCAGCATAACCTACCCATTTTTTTACTAATTCGGATTTATGAGGATAAAGATTGCTGGAAACATCCAAAATCAATTGCTCACGAGCACGATCACTTCGATCTAAAAGTATGTGCTTTAACATTGATGGATAATTGTGGGGCCTTAAGCGATCTCGAAAAGAACCCACATCACGCAACGAAGAATTGATAATGACTGCACCCATAATATCTTTGCGATGATGATGCATCCATTCAATGGCTACCATACCTCCCATTGAAATAGATAATAAATAATAGGGGGGCTTAATCTTTTTTAGTTTTAACTGCGTGATAGCAGCGGTTACCATTTCACGAACAGTGGTAGGACTTGGCCGATCACACAACAATCCATTACCCGGCAAATCAATTAAATGAAAAAAGTCATCTGGAAACGCTTCCTGCATATGTTGAGGAAACAGCTCCCAATGACGTTGCTGCCGTATCAAACCTCGAAGTAACACCCACTGCCTGATCATTTTGCTTCTATTTGTAGATTAATGGTGCGGCTATTTAATTTCTTGGCTTTTGCTTTGGTTACCGATACACGCTCAAACTCAAACCCCAACTCATCCACCAGATATTGTTTAATGGCCAACGCCCTACGATCAGCAAGAGACAACAGCTCTGCCGTACCAATAGGTTGATTTGCCCATACATCGGCATACATGGCTTGGTAAACCTTTCCTTCCAATGCGTCACCACTAATACCTGGTTGTGCTGCCTTGATTTGATCTTCTCTATCATCTAGCTCGGTTAGTTTTAATTGGTCATTAAGCTTGTTAAGCTCACGCCGATTAGCTCGCACTGTCCACCAATCCACTTCACCGGCTTCTTCACGTAGTTCAACCAATGATATCTTTCGATTGCTTGCTACCACGTCCTGAACTTTTAATTTTTGTAATTCAGGGGTATCTTCCGTCTGTTCAGCGTTACCCGTGATATGAATGGCAAGCTGTGGCCTCTGCTTCAACGCTTCAACTAATTGTTGTAAGCGCTGCTTATCTTCGTCACCTAAATCAGATCTTCCTGCTTCAAACTCAAACTCACCCAAATCTTCACGACCACCGACCAACGACCCTAACAAACTAAAAGGAGAGCTAACCGCTTTTACAATCACATTAATAAACGCCTTGATGATAATGCCTGAAACGCTAAAGCCTGGATCACTCAAATCGCCGGACACGCCCACATCAACATCAATCACCCCATT
Organism: Ketobacter sp.; assembly: GCA_041626995.1. Classification (GTDB taxonomy): domain Bacteria; phylum Pseudomonadota; class Gammaproteobacteria; order Pseudomonadales; family Ketobacteraceae; genus Ketobacter. The sequence goes on from JBFKSL010000532.1 coordinate 1,691, forward strand.
CACATCTCGTAACAACGCCAAGCCCAAGCCAACCGGTGCATCGATGGCATCTTCACTTGGCACCTCTTCACCCAGATACAAGTTTTTCGCCACCACTGAGTTTTTACCTTTTAACTTATTTTCATGAAGGCCATATTGCAGATCCAGATCTAATTTTCCACTTTCTAAATTGTGCGCTATAAATTGAGCGGAATAAGGAGACAGGCTATGCATTTCCAAACCTTTCAACTGACTTTTAAATTCAAACCCAGGCTGCTGCGCTACAGGGTCTAGCTTGCCTTTTATGGTAAATGGAGCATACCGATCAATCTTACTGCTGAATGCAAAAGGCGTGGGCTCTTTTTTATCGCTGGCGACCTCTTCCAGCGCTACATTCAAGCTTGCCAGCTCAGTTTTGAACATGGGCTTTACCCCACGATCTTCAAATCGGATATTTCCATTCTCCAGCCTTACCTCACCTATAGAATATTGCCAGTCTTGCTCTCCTTGGGGATTGGCTTTTTCTGCTACTTGAGCCCCCGCTTTACCTACAACCTCTTCCACTTTTTCCGATTTTGCCAGCGTTGCCCAGTTAATCTCTTGCTGCTCCGATCTAGCGACAAGCAATTCTGGAACCGTCATCACCAGAGAGTTCATATTAAATTGTTTGTTTTGAGTATCCAGGCTGGCGCCATCAATTTTAATATTGTCAAAATTTAATATGGGCTTTCCGGTTCTCATATCTTCTGCTTGAAAACCATTGATCTCCAACGCCAGCTCTGAACTTATGGGAACTTCACCTTCGGTACTTAAGTTCATATTGCCATTAATGCTAACGGCACCCTTTTCAATTCGAAGATAACTGGCCATTTCAACATATTCTGAAAAAGGCGCTAGCTGAATGTCATTAAATTGATAGTTCAGCTCCATTGCAAAAGGCACCAGTGTTAACTCACCTGCCACCTCAATTTTACCGCTCTCATTAATCACACCTAAAACCGAGATAGGAACACGCTTATTTTCGGTCAAGGTAAGATTTTCTAAATCTATCTCAATACCAGAAATGGAATGAGCCTTGGTGATCTTTTCATTTTGATCCGTAAAATTGAGCAGACCATTGTTGTAACTGATTTTTTTAACGAACAGATTCCATTCCGATCCAGATTTTTCTTCAGGCACAGGCTTTTCTTCCTGCTCCATTTTCTCAACATTCTTTTCAACCACCTCTTCTACTAATAACGCCTGAATACGCAGATTGCCTTCCTGATCCAACCATTGATTAGCAACCACATCATTCACGCTCACTTCATCGATGGATAATCTCTGTTTTAACACATCCATTTCGATACCGTTCGCTACAATCGTTTGTATACGCAACATAGCCGGATCAAGCACCTTATCATCCAGGGCGAAATTATCGACCTGAAGCTTTCCTTGGCTGATGTTTAATTCCAAATCTTGTTTTTGCTCAACCAGTAGCTTTGTTTCCAATGCCAACGCCCCATCACTTATGGATACGGGAACCACATTAGTGACAAAATCACTGTATTCCTTTAACTCTATCCCTTCGGCTTTAATATTTGCGTCCACATACAGAGGGTCGATGCGGTACTCA
>JBFKSL010000533.1:0-3275 GCA_041626995.1 Ketobacter sp.
CAATGGCATGCGCTTTATGCGCAATTGGATGAGCCAACAAGCGCCAGACCTTTCTGACAACATTGAAGAACAAAGCAAAGCAGTGATGGAAAGTGGTATTGCACGCTCACTGGAACTGGTGGATGACACTTTAGGAAATGAACGCTATCGTGAAAGCGCCTTTCACAGCACCTTGAATCTGTGGGAGGAAATACAAGAACAACCTATTTCCCAATACCAGCAATATGTAAGCGAAATGGATTTGCAGGAATTTATGGTCCTGGGTTATGAATTCTGGCTGGAATTTCGCCACACCGAATTTTTAAAAACCTTTATTGATGCTGGCGTGGAGTTTTTTTTCAACAAATACGGCGATGAAACACTACAAGCATTACTCAGCGAGCTGGGCATCACCCGCGAAATGGTGATTTCTGAAATACTGAATTACGCAGACGATTTAAGTAGCCTATTAATAAAACATGACATTGCAGAGGCGATCTTACGCCGCCATCTGCAACGCTTTTATTTTAATGACAACACACTGGCTATATTGGGCGGCGAATAACGTATTATTCAGCCGTCAACTTGCGATTACCCAGAAATAAAAATACTAACGCGATACTGGCAATTAACGATTCAACGGAAAATAAACCGCTCGCCAGCAAAATATAAACTACAATGCCAAAACAATTCAGAACGCCGAGGAAAGAGAAAAACTTTGGATTCCTTTTTAAACCCACTAAAGACGCAATTGCACCTATAAAAAACACCACAAAAACCAAACCTTGCGGTGACGTGAGTTCAGCACCAATCCCCGACACCATTCGTGATATTTGATACCCCATAAACACGACTAACGCGAGCAAAAACACCAAAGCGGTGGATAAAAGACCATTCCAATTTTGTTTAAATTTTAATTCACTCATAAGCACCCCCAAATGAGATCATTCCCAGGAGCGCGTACTTTACCTTATTTGCTTTAGATAGCTCAACGACAAACAAAACAAAATCAAATTCTTTATTTATCTAACAATAAAACCAGATGAATATTTGAGCAACCAATAAAACCTAGATGAGCCTTTTACGACCAAAACCCAATGAGGCCAGCAGACCTAACACCAACAACAACCCTGCACTAGGCTCAGGCACAGCGACTCTCATATTAAACTCGCCATCCCCAATCAGATAAGCTCTTGATAAATTCACTGATCCTGCCTGCATAGTGAAATCAAAACTCTGGGTCCCATCCAGGAAATCTTCAATGGCGTCAGCATGAAGTGACGTTATTAGCGTTAACACTCTTAAATCTTGAGAATATCCCTGCCCGAAAGCACCCCCGTAAGAACCGGCGGTGGGGTCAGCAACATCAACCCACATATAAAAGTGATCACTCTCATCGAACAAGTCATCCTCAAACTCAAACACAAATCTCACGCTATTTAAACTGTCAAAATAGCCACCAAAATCAACACTCATGTTAATTGATTCGCCTTCCTCAACAAGCGACTGGCTAACATCAAAATAAATATCGGTGGTTACAATCTCTGCATTTACCGAAAATGATAGCAACACCCCCAACAACATTGACAACCAAGCCATCACACTGCGGGCTGAACGCTTGATAGCAGTTTCCTTTGTCATTTGTATTTCCCCTTTTAGAATTATTGCAGAAGCAAGTTGGTATCAATATAAAAAACGCGGACAGTTCAAAATGAATCGATGCGCGACAACCAGTCTCTCACATGAATAGAAAATTTAACAAGATGATTGCCACTTGAATTGTGGCTATTAGAAGATTAACCGCTTTTCATGGCCCGATGAACTATGCCAGCATCCAAATATTCATCACCATAGGCTTCAAAGCCGAAGTTTTCATAAAAGGCCACGCGATCAATTTGTGCTTCCAGCATGATCTTATCTTGGCCTTTTTGTTCTATGTAACTGAGGGCAAATTGGAATAAGCGCGAACCTACGCCTTGATCACGCAATGACTTGTTAACGGCAAAGCGGCCAATTTTTGCATGCTCTGGCAACCAAAGAATCCTAAGCACACCGACTACTTGATTGTTTTGAATGCTGATTAGATGAGTAGCAGATTCGTCTTTACCGTCGTGCTCGTCTTCAAAGGGCACTTTTTGTTCTTGAATGAACACTTCTTCGCGCAAAGCCAACCCTTTGTGATACCAATCACTACCAAAGGGTGCGACACGATGTTGTTCCAGTAATTCGGCCATTGGTATTTTTACAATGCGCTTAGTCTAAGCGCATTTCGATTCCTTGTGCGGCCATATATTGCTTGGCTTCTTGAATGCTGTATTCACCGAAGTGAAAAATGCTGGCAGCAAGAACGGCATCGGCTTTGCCTTTTAATACCCCATCAGCTAGGTGTTGTAGATTACCTACACCACCAGAGGCAATGATGGGAACGTGCACGGCATCACTGATGGCACTGGTCACGTCCAAATCGAATCCGTTTTTGGTTCCATCACGGTCCATACTGGTGAGTAGAATTTCACCTGCACCGTATTCCACCATTTTTTTGGCCCATTCTACGGCATCCAAACCTGTTGGTTTGCGACCACCGTGGGTGAAAATTTCCCAACGTTTGGGTTCGCCTTCTGCGCTCACACATTTTGCGTCAATGGCGACAACGATGCATTGCGAGCCAAACTTAGCAGCAGCTTCGGCAACGAATTCAGGGTTGAAGACAGCAGCGGTGTTGATGCTAACTTTGTCGGCACCGGCATTGAGCATGGTGCGGATGTCTTCCAGCTTACGGATACCGCCGCCTACTGTTAGGGGAATGAAAACTTCTGAGGCCATTTTTTCCACGGTGTGCACCATGGTGTCACGATCTTCGTGGCTGGCGGTAATATCCAGGAAGGTAATCTCGTCGGCGCCTTGCTCGTCGTAACGGCGCGCCACTTCAACCGGGTCACCTGCGTCGCGGATGTCAACGAATTGTACGCCTTTTACGACGCGACCGTTGTCCACGTCAAGACAGGGAATAATGCGTTTGGCTAGGCCCATGGTTTTGCTCTCTTGCTTTGTTTGTTCCGGAGCTCGCGTACCGATATTGATTCGAATACTTCGTTACTTAGCGTCAGCCAATTGCTGCGCTTCCTTCAAATCCAGCGTGCCTTCGTAAATAGCACGGCCAGTAATCGCACCAGAGATGCCAGACTTTTCCACTGTTAGCAGCTGTTTAACATCATCAATGTTAGTGACGCCACCGGATGCTATCACAGGAATATTAATCGCCTCGGCCAGCGCAACGGTGGCTTCAATGTTCACGC
>JBFKSL010000534.1:0-3267 GCA_041626995.1 Ketobacter sp.
CGCAAAGCACTGTGGGCGGTTAGAAGAGCCAAGGGCAAACAAGTGCTGTATTACCGCATGGAATTTACCCGCGATGATAACAATTGGGAAAAGCGCGCATTCCCCAAACGCCCAGCTTATCCAGCAGTGCCCAGCTATGAAGAGCCCCTGGGTTCTGCCGTACAAGCTGTGCTAAATGAAGTGCGCTCCCACTCTGCCGATATTGCCACCTTTACTCGCGAACTGTTAAAACGCCTTAATAACCCCAAACCTGATCAAAACATATCCCTTATCAATAAAACCGGCCATGGCACCATTGAGTGGGTAAGGCAACTGGTGGACATTCTGGCAGGGGCAAGGATTCCAGCCCGAATCGTTTACGTTCTTCCCCTTCAAGACTTGGTAAAGCACGGCCAACTGATCCCCTGGATAGAAGTACACAACGATTTTGAATGGATCGCCTTCGACCCCATTACCGGGCAACAGGGCTTCAGCCATAACACCTTGGTATGGCGCACTGGCGATGATCCCATTGCCACAATTACCGGCGGCGAACCAGCCGTGGTGGATTTCTCCATATCTCGCCACGCATTGTCCCAAGTCACCGTTGCCGAGCAGTGGGCACATCAGGCTAACTCACGCCTAATGGATTTCTCACTTTTCGCCCTGCCGGTTCAAACACAAAATGTCTATCGCATTATTTTAATGGTGCCCCTAGGGGCGCTGGTTATTGTTCTATTACGCAACATTGTAGGCCTGGCCACATTTGGCACCTTTATGCCCGTTCTGATCGCCTTAGCGTTCCGAGAAACCGATCTGGTTTGGGGTGTATTTCTGTTTATGTTGCTGGTGATCGTCGGGCTTTTGTTGCGCCTATATTTAGAAAAACTGAAACTGTTACTAGTACCGAGGCTGGCAGCCGTACTCACCATTGTAATCATGCTAATCGCCCTGTTTAGCATCATTAGCGTACGACTGGAATTGGATCGCGGTCTATCTGTGGCCCTGTTCCCCGTTGTCATACTGGCCATGACCATCGAACGAATGTCTATCGTGCTGGAAGAAAGCGGCTCCCAGGAAGCCATCAAACTGGGCTCAGGCAGCATGATCGCAGCGATCATCGGATACCTTGTCATGACCAATGAAAAGCTGGCTCACATTTTATTTGTGTTTCCCGAAACACTTTTGATTGTTTTGGCGATCACTTTGCTACTGGGTCGTTACACTGGCTACCGACTGTTGGAATTATGGCGCTTCCGCAACCTGATTAAAGAGGCCGACAAGCTGTGAGTTGGCTGGGCATCAAAACACCCTGGGGCCAGCTGAAAAAACTGGGGGTGATTGGGTTAAACAAGCGTAACGCCGATTACATTATGGGCTACAACCAGCGCCACTTTTACCCATTGGTAGACAACAAAATCACCACCAAAACCTTGGCTATTGAACATGGTATACCGGTGCCTGAACTTTACGGGCATATCGAACTGGATCATCAAAGTCGACAGTTAAAAACCCTACTGGAACAGTATCAACAGTTTGTGATTAAGCCTGCTCGCGGCAGTGGCGGCAATGGCATCATGGTCGTTACCGGAAAAACCTCCAGCGGCCAATTCCGCAAATCCAACGACACCATGATTGGTCTACCAGAAATAAAACATCACATTTCCAATATACTCAGCGGTATGTACAGCCTGGCAGGTGATACCGATAGCGCCATAATTGAATATTGCGTACAGTTTGACCCCTGCTTTCAAACCGTGAGTTACAAAGGGGTTCCCGATATTCGCCTGATTGTGTTTCGAGGCATACCTCTCTTTGCCATGGTTCGCCTGCCCACCCGCTTTTCCGATGGGCGTGCCAATCTGCATCAGGGCGCTGTAGGGGCAGGCATTCATATGAGTAGTGGATTGACCACCGGTGCCGTATTCCAATCACAGCGAGTGGAAATCCATCCCGATACGGGCGCATCGCTCATGGGGCTACAAATTCCACAATGGGAAAGCATCTTACAGATGGGTGCCAAGTGCTACGACTTAGCCCCTTTAGGCTATCTTGGAGTGGATATCGTCCTGGATAAAAACCGGGGGCCACTGATGCTGGAACTAAATGCCCGCCCTGGATTGGCCATTCAAATTGCCAACAAGCAAGGTTTAGCTCCCATTATAAATTACGCTCGCCAGCTGGGTACTGTTCCCAAAAGCGCGGAAAAACGGGTCAAACTTGGCCAGGATATTTATAGCAAATTCCAACCTCATTAACGAACTCCATGAACAACAAAGCAGAACGACATCAGCGAATTTTAACAGCAGCCCAGGAAGTGTTTGCCAAGGAAGGATTTCGCAACGCCGAAGTAAAAACCATTGCCACCCGCGCCGGCGTAGGCAAAGCCACGATCTATAAACATTTTGAAAGCAAAGAAGACTTGCTGCTTTCCATCGTGAAGTCTCAATTCGAAGCCATTCGAGACATCGCCCTCACCCACCTGGTGGGGGCAGGCCTGCCTTTACAACGGTTCGAAAAGACCTGTTACGCTATCGCCGATTTCCTGGTACAAAACCGTGATTTTTCCAAAGTACTGATTAGTGAAGCCGGCGAATTTATGCATGAAATTCAAAAACTTCATCAAACTGTGGTGATCGAAAACCGCGCCTTTGCCGGTGCCTTTTTTGATGCCATGAAAAGCGAAGGACACCTGCCGGATATCGCCAACGAGACACTCCTCAACTTGCTGATGAACCTTACTATCGGCACCATCTACAGCTGGACGCTCAACCCTGAACAAGACTTAAAAAAAGAAGTGGAACAACTTCTGGGTCTGTGGAATTTAAACTCGAAAGCAGGCGCTTAATTCAAACAAGCAACCGAGAACCAGTGCACAAAAAACTTCAGCTCTTCACGCAATGAAAAACCTTTGTCGCATCTTGTTACTTATCAACATTTGAATGCAACTTCAGTTTCCGCCATATTTATTAAGCAAGTTGAATAAAAGTAGTAATGAGGATAACCATGCAACCCGCAGAGAAAATGAAACAGCCGTTTATAAAACGCAAAAAGGCCATTACAAACGAGCCTGAAACAAAGGCAGAAAAAATACCTCCCACACATTTCGATCATCCGTGGTCATTCTGCCCAGGAATCGCCTGTACTCTTGTTTGCTCATCGATGCCCCTTTGATCGAAATGCGCCAAAAATTTGGCAAGGTGGGAGTCTGAACAGCATGTTTGAACGAATTGCCCATGACAATTATTACAAACAGTACGAACCCAGGGTGTTGATGAAACCAACCCG
>JBFKSL010000535.1:0-3244 GCA_041626995.1 Ketobacter sp.
CCCACACGCAAAACGAACAAACCGTTAAGGCTCTGGTAAACCCAGCCTAAAATCTGCCTATAAAATAATCTATTTGACCAGATTGTCTGCAATACTCGCAATTTTGGTAATTTGTCACAAAATTCAGCTGCAATTTACCAATAAAAATTTGTGCAAAATGGTTTTACCATGGTTTTCAGGCGTTTAAAGAGTACTGCGAGCACCCTTCTCTTAAACGCCTTCCTCAGAGAAACAAGCTGAGGATCATAAAACTATGCGAGCACCAAACTGACCATAAGTAAGGACGCTTTGGAACGGTCGGTAATCGTGCTGGTGAGGGATGCGAGCCCCTTACCAGCACTTTTTTCAACATTTGTTAATCTACTCAACATAATTCCACTAAGATGCTGTAAATATAAGCATTTTAGTCCTTCTATTAGACAAAAAACTGTCTAAACTTATATCACTCATATACTTTTTCTCAGTGATTATGTTTAACCAAATTCAGAGCATAGCGAGAGGCTGCGGTGCCGACTAGATTAGCTCCTCTCCTGAAGTTGCTTTTTACGGTGGTTTTGCTGCTTGCGCCTCCCGCATTTGCCAACCACGGCTTCTCTCCCATACGAGCAGATCATGTGGAGCGCCTTGTGCTGGGCAAACACCTTTACAGCCTGGAAGATGCTGAGGGCACTCTGCTGTTAGAAGATATTCATTCGGAAGAAATCCAGCAGCAATTCGAGCCCATGTTTGTAGACCCCCCCTATTTGGGCCGCACACACTCCACCTATTGGTTTCGTTTCCAGTTGGATTTTGTCGACAGCTCCCAACCATTGATTTTGGAAATTGGCTATCCCCACCTGAAACACATTACCTTGTATCAATTCAGTGGCGGACAGGTGATTCAAGAAGTGGAATCAGGCTACGCCGTTGCTGACAAAAACAACCTAAACTGCGGGCGGTTTTGCTTTCTAATTCGACCTGCCAAAGGCCTGCAAACGGTTTACCTGAAAATCAGTAGCGATTCTCCCTTATTCATCCCAATGACCTTACGCACCCCAGAAAACCAGCTTAAAAATGAGCGGGTTATTACAGCTATGCAAGCGCTGTTTTATGGGGCATTCCTGGTAATGAGTTTATTTAACTTATTCTTGTTCTGGTCAACTCGTGAAAAAAGTTACTTTTACTATGTGCTCTACATTGGCGCCTTAGGTATATGGACCCTATCCCATGATGGAATATTAAGAGAACTTCTGCTCTATCGATATGAATGGCTGGCATCCTATAAAGTACATTTTCTGCTGACACTTGTTTCTGTCGGTATCGGCGCACTGTTCTGTCAGAAGTTTTTAAAAACCGACGTAAACATGCCGCTACATCACAAAATGTTCTCGTTCTTAATTCTATGCGTTGTGGTGGATTCCATTCTCATCGTGGTAAACAACCGGATCATTTTACCCAACTCTGCGAATCTACTCACGATCTTAGCCTGCTCGACCGCTATTTCAGCAGGGCTATTGGGGATACTCAAAGATTTAAAAACTGCTCGTTTCTTTTTAATTGCCTGGATCAGCGTGATTATTGGTTCAGTTGGGTGGATCTTGGTAATTTCGGGCATATTTCCATTAAACAACTTCACTGCTTTCAGTGTGCAGATCGGCGGCCTACTGGAAACCGTATTATTATCCCTTGCACTTGGTGATCGAATCAATGTGTTACAGGCTGAAACCATTCGCATTGAAAAGGAAGCTAATAAAAAGCTGGAAGTTACCAATAAAAAACTGGAAGCCAGCAACCAATTTAAAGATGAATTTCTTTCCACCATCAGCCACGAACTTCGCACACCTATGAACGGTATTTTTGGTGCATCAGAGCTGCTGGAAAACACCCAAATGAACACCGAACAAGTTAAATATTTATCCACCATATCCAGATCAAGTCGGGATATGCTTGGCATGATTGAGAACATTCTAACTTACACTCAACTAGAAGCCGGTACCGCCAGCCCTGAAAACCACCCATTTAAAATAAGAGAATTTTTAAGCGAACTTGCCACGCACTACCGAGGCCGAGCTGCGATTCAAGGTTTGGAGTTTGATTTTCATTTGGATGCAACCCTTCCAAGTGACCTAGAGGGCGACCAAGATAAACTGCGGCTGTTGCTGGATCACATACTGGACAATGCATTTAAATTTACCGATCACGGCAAGGTAAGCTTTAACATAAAATGTGAAAGTATTGATGATGAGTCTGCTCAATTGAAGTTTATTATTAAGGATTCTGGCTGTGGCGTACCTGAATCTCTCCACTCCGAAATTTTTGATTCCTTTAAACAAGCAGACAGCTCATTAACTCGCCGCAAAGGTGGCTTGGGTATTGGCCTTGCGCTTAGCCAAAAGATAGTAGACATTCTGAAAGGTAAACTCACTTTTGAATCTGTAGTAAGCGAAGGCACTACAGTAACGCTGCTCTTGAACTTCACTCCCTGTGCTGAATCCAGCATGGAAGCCCTCAACAGTATTTCTGAAACCATCGACCCTGAAACCATCGACATACTGGTAGTGGAAGACAACTATGTAAACAAACTGGTGATGGAAGGACAACTTAAAAAACTGGGCTTTCAGGTATTTTCAGCTGGTAACGGCAAAGAAGCCGTTAGCATGATGGAAAAACGAGAATACGACCTGGTGTTTATGGATTGCCAAATGCCCATTATGGATGGCTTCGAAGCTACACGCTTAACCCGCCAACTCAACAATCGTAATGCAACCATTCCAGTAATTGCCGTTACCGCCAACACCAACCCAGGTGATCGTGAAGCCTGCATCGCGGCCGGCATGAATGACTACATTAAAAAGCCCTTCAACCAGGCTACGCTTATCCATGCCATTAACCGCTGGTTAGCCTATAGCGACTCCGGTGAACTGATGAGCGCTCACTGACAATAAGATTAAAATAATGGCAACTGAACAAAAAACTTTGCACCACCTAATTCAGATTGATCTATATCCAACTCACCGCCACTGGCGGCGACAATATCCATAACCACAGACAGACCAATCCCCTGCCCCGACGCAAGCTCATCACGGCGCCCACCTCTTTGCAGCACAAACTCCTTATCCGCGTCTAAAATTCCTGACCCATTATCTTCCACGGTTATACAGATCTGACCAGCTTCGATCCAGCCACACACTCTTACTTGACCCGCACCGTACTTGCATGCGTTATCCATAAGATTGCCCAGAACTTCCAATGCATCACCCTCATC
>JBFKSL010000536.1:0-3239 GCA_041626995.1 Ketobacter sp.
CCCTAACTGACGCTCTAGCTCTTCGATGTCTTTATAACGTGTATCTACCGCTAAATTGACATAGTGGGGCTGAAAATCTCGACCGCCCAGCTGCCTCAATAACTTTAAATTTAAAAGTGCGGCTTGATAGTTTGCCTGCTTATTATTGCCGAAATCTGTTCGCACACCCCAACGCATTTTGGCAATGTCACCTTCCACCAAAATCTCCTGCATGGCAGCAGGAGAATGGGTAACTGGAATATATTTAATTAAACAATCTATGGCTTCCCCAACCGTGGATGACGCCCGGCACAGTGCCGTAACACAGCCATAAACATCAGGATCTTGCATCTGAGCCAATCGTAAGCCAAATAACGGATCGTTTAGCTCGTTACTGCAGTCCTCCAGTAAATCAACGTAGGCCTGGCAATCTATATAGTGATCTGGATCGCGTAAGCTATAGAAATCAATATCATGCCGCTCCAATAATCGTCGCGGATCTGCTCCTTTATTCCTTGCCAAAAATGGAAACGCTCCCAGATTGGCGATCCGCATCTGTCGCTCCGTTGGCATTACCTCAAGTGGGCCATCCAGGCTAAAAAAATGGTTCTCATTCATGAGCCGTATCCTCTTTTTGGTTGTTATCTAGCGTACAAATTGACTGTTGGCGCCAACTGTTCATTGAATCACGTGAACTGTCATGCACGCATATGCGGCTTGTGGAACTCTATCTCTATAGAATAACCATGCTACTGTACGACAGTGTTGTTGTATATAGAGCAATCCAGGAAAGCAGCTAAATTAATTAGGATGAGGTGACTATGTCAGCCTTAAGCGGTGTCAAAGTGCTGGAATTGGCGGAATCGGTCAGCGGTGAATACTGTGGAAAGCTACTTACTGACTTTGGCGCCCAGGTAATCAAGTTGGAAAAGCCTGGAAAAGGAAGCCCAACTCGTTATCTGGGTCCATTTTCGAACGATATTAGAGATGAAGAAAACAGCGGCTTATTTGCTTATTTGAATACCGATAAGTATTCGGTGGAGTTGGATTTAGACTGTGCTGAAAGCCAACCTACCTTTTTATCACTACTGGCGCAGGTGGATGTGGTTATTGACGATCACAATGCGAGCTTTTTAGCGTCACTTGGATTAAATAGATCATGTGCAGAAAAACAGCATCCTAATTTAATAATCTGCTCTATCACAAACTATGGTTTAGAACCACCAGCAGACAGAAAACACAGCGAAGATATTAATGTGTTTCATAACAGCGGATGGGGATACCACACGCCGTCAGGTGCTGATCCTGCTTTTGCTCCTCTCAATGGTGCCGGTCGGTTTTTACCAAGTTATGAAGCCGGTTTGGAAGCTGCGCTGTGTATTAGCTCCGCATTATATGAAAAAGCAGATTCCGGGCTTGGCAATTTCATAGAGATATCAAAACAAGAAGTGCTGGCCTCAAGAATTGATTATGTACTGGCACAGATGATTAGCGGTGATATGAATGTTGGAACTGACCGTACTGCTTTCGATTTAGGAGGCCCTGCAGGAATTTTTCCTTGCGAGGATGGATACGTATATATCTGGTTATCTACCGTTTCCCATTGGGAAGGCCTACGACAACTTTTGGACAACCCAGAATGGATGGCGAATTTTCCTAATAATTGGTTGGAAAAAGAATGCACCCCTGAACGAGTATCACTATGCCGCCAGCAAATTACTGAATGGTTAACAACCCAAAACAAGCATACAGCCTCAGAACAAGCGCAAAAGCTAGGTGTAACCTTGGTGGCAGTTAATAACGCTCAAGATTTAATAAGATCGCCACAATATCAGCATCGTCAATTTTTCGTAGAATTGAATCATCCGCATATGGGTAAATCTGTTTATCCCGGCGTACCCTATCTACTATCTAAAACGCCAGCAAGACCAAGGACACCCGCCCCCCTATTAGGCCAACATAATACTGAGCTACTTACTGAGAAGCTTTCTAACGCGCTGGAGGTAACGGAGTGAAAAACAATAATCAAAGAGGAGGCCCATTACAGGGAGTTAGAGTTATTGAACTTACCAAAGTGTGGGCTGGCCCCTATACGGGAAAACTCTTAGCTTTTCTTGGTGCTGAAGTAATTCGCGTTGAAAGCGAAAAGTCTTTGGATATTACTCGTTGCTATGGGGTAAGCGACATCAACAATGCACCTGGTTTCAAAGCAGTAAACCCAGAAAAACTAAGCGTACAAATCGACATGAAATCGGATAAAGGTATTGACTTGATTTTAGATTTAATCAAGGAATCGGATATCCTGATAGAAAACCTAAGGCCCGGTGCAGTTAAACGATTAGGGTTAGATTACGAAACAGTAAAATCCGTTAAGCCCGATATCATATACACCTCGATGGGCATGTATGGAAATGACGGCCCACTTAGTTACCAAACCGGCTATGCTCCATGTTTTGCCGCGCTAAGTGGCATAAGTTCTCTGGTAGGATATGAAGGCTTACCTCCAGCGGGAATGAATGTGCGTTACGCAGATTCCACTTTCGGAACCGCTGCTGCATTCGCTACCGTTGTTGCACTGAATCATCACCGGCAATGTGGTAAGGGCCAGTTCATTGATGTATCAGCCGTAGAAAGCATGACCAGCATGATCGGCGATAGCCTTATGGACTTTGCGCTAAATGGAAACATTCAAACTTGCCAGGGTAATCGCAGTATCGACATGGCGCCCCATGGGGTCTACCCCTGTCAAAACGATGAATGGATCTGTATTGCAATTAATAGTGAAGAAACCTGGAAAGAACTTACCCTTCAAATGAACCAACCGCAGCTTTCTACTGATAACCGATTTAGTGACTTTACCAAGCGCAAACACAACGAAGACTCATTAGACGAACTAATTTCTTCATGGTCCAATTCGCATGATGCTGCAACGCTAGTTGAGCAACTACAAACCGTCGGTATTGCAGCCAACAAGAGTATGAGTTCAGTAGATCTTGTAGCAGATCATCACCTATGGACTAGAGAATTCTATCGGGAAGTAAAAGAAAGCAACGGTTCAACCAGTACAATCGTGGGCCCAGGCTGGAAAATGGCGCGCGGGGCCAAAATAGACCATGGTGCGCCCCGTTTAGGCGAGCATAATGCTTATGTTTTCGGAGACATATTGGGTTTATCAGAGGAGAAGCAACAGCAATTAGCGGATCATGGAATAACAAAATAAATGCGTGAATTTAGCTTTGCATGAAATGTACAAGGAACAA
>JBFKSL010000537.1:0-3230 GCA_041626995.1 Ketobacter sp.
ACCCACCACAAGCAATAAGAATACCAGTACAAAGAAACCACGAGTAGGATCTGCGGCAAATGCATGAACCGAGGTTAACACCCCTGAACGCACCAGGAAGGTTCCCAACAGGCTCAAGGAAAACGCCATAATGGCTAATAGAACTGTCCAGGATTTAAAAACGCCACGCTTCTCTGTAACAGCAAGAGAATGCATTAGGGCCGTACCTGCCAACCAAGGCATAAAGGAAGCGTTTTCAACGGGGTCCCAAAACCACCAGCCACCCCAGCCCAGTTCGTAGTACGCCCACCAACTTCCCAACGCAATTCCCAAGGTGAGAAAGCACCAAGCCACAGTTGTCCAAGGGCGAGACCAACGCGCCCAGGCGCTATCCAAACGCCCCCCCAACAACCCAGCAATGGCAAAGGCAAAGGCCACAGAAAAACCTACATACCCCATATACAACATGGGAGGATGTACGATTAAGCCAGGGTCTTGCAGCAAAGGGTTCAAATCACCGCCATCGGGTGGGAAGTCTGGCAATAAACGAGCGAAAGGATTCGAGGTAAACAAAAGGAAAGAATTAAAGCCCACTGCAATCAGGCCCATCACCCCCAACACACGAGAGGCAACCACCATGGGTAAATGCTTGCTCCAGAAGGCAACAGCGGCAGTCCAGCCCGCTAACACCAAAGCCCATAACAACAGCGAGCCTTCGTGGCCTCCCCACACGGCAGAGATTTTATAAGCCATGGGCAGCAAAGTATTGGAATGGTTTGCCACATACGAAACCGTGAAATCATTATTGGCAAAACTATAAGCCAACAATACAAAAGCAAGGCATAAAAAAGCAAATTGACCATAGGCAGCCGGCCTGGCTGTGGCCATCCACCGCTCATAGCCTATCGAGGCGCCTGCTAACGGCAACAGCCCTTGCATGAAAGCCATCACCAATGCCATTACTATCGAAAAATGCCCTATTTCAGGTATCACCTGGCAAACCTCTCAATTTGTTTCGCAGTGTGCGGAAAATCGCCGCTAACCTTACCACACTCCCACAGCGGGAGCACATAAGCCCGTGATCTAACAGTTGTTTATATGGCGCTAAACATCAGTGGTCCGCGCCTAAATCAATACGTTTGCGGGTAAATGCCGCGTTGACGTCACATTCCAATACAATTTAACGCATTGTAATATCGCTTCTTTGCCTGAGAACCGCTAACATTGTGACCTGCAAATACTGTAACAAAGCGTTCAGGCATGCTGTCATTTCGGCCCCATAAAACAATAACTATCCGGAATGTTAGCCTGGGCTATTAACCGACATTAGGGAATGTCCATTAAGCACTAGCCTGACTACATCCACTAACAAGATCATAAGTTATCCATGAATCAAAAAAGCTCCTATACCTATGAAGAACTCTTAGACTGCGGCCACGGCAAAATGTTCGGTCCGGGCAACGCCCGCCTACCTTTGCCCAACATGTTGATGTTGGATCGTGTTACCCACATCAGCGCAGAAGGTGGCACCCACGGTAAGGGTGAAATCATCGCAGAACTGGATATCCACCCTGATCTGTGGTTTTTCGAATGCCACTTTGAAGAAGACCAGGTTATGCCTGGCTGCCTTGGCTTAGATGCCATGTGGCAACTGATTGGCTTTTACCTGGGCTGGAAAGGTAACCCAGGTCGCGGCCGAGCCTTGGGCGCAGGGGAAGTGAAATTCTTTGGCCAGGTTTTGCCAACTGCCAAGAAAGTCCGCTATGAAATTCAAATGAAGCGCGTTATTGAGCGTAAGTTGGTAATGGGCATTGGCGATGCTTCTTTGCAAGTGGATGGCCGTGAAATTTACACCGCCAAAGACCTGCGTGTTGGCTTGTTTACCTCTACAGACAGTTTCTAAAAGGGTTCGAACATGAAAAGAGTGGTAGTGACGGGTATGGGCATCGTGTCCTGCCTGGGTAATGATAAAGAAACCGTTACTGACGCCCTGCGCAACGGTCGCTCTGGCATTAAATTCAAAGAAGAATACAAAGAGATGGGCCTGCGCAGCAATGTTGCCGGACAAGTGGATATTGATATCTCCGAGCACATTGATCGCAAACCATTGCGCTTTATGGGCGATGCAGCGGCCTATGCGTATATTGCTATGGGCCAGGCCATTGCGGATTCTGGCTTAAGCGAAGACCAGGTTTCCAATGTTCGCACAGGTTTAGTAGCCGGATCCGGTGGCGGCAGCTCTATGAACCAGGTTCAAGCTGCTGACATTTTGCGTGAGAAAGGTGTGAAACGCATTGGGCCTTATATGGTACCCCGCGTTATGACCAGCACGGTATCCGCCTGTTTGGCCACACCTTATAAAATCAAAGGCGTTAACTATTCCATTACCTCTGCCTGCGCTACCAGTGCTCACTGTATTGGCCATGCCATGGAATTGATCCAACTGGGCAAACAGGATGTGGTTTTCGCCGGTGGCGGTGAAGAAGAACATTGGACACTGACTATGATGTTCGATGCCATGGGCGCCCTTTCTTCCAAATATAACGATGCACCTGAAACCGCATCTCGTGCATTTGATGCAACCCGCGATGGCTTTGTTATCGCTGGCGGTGGCGGCATGTTAGTGCTGGAAGAATACGAACACGCCAAGGCCCGTGGTGCGAAGATTTACGCCGAGCTGGTTGGCTATGGCGCCACTTCTGATGGCCACGACATGGTTGCCCCTTCTGGTGAAGGCGCCATGCGTTGCATGCAAATGGCTATGGCCACTGTCGATGGCAACGTGGATTACATTAATGCCCACGGCACCAGTACCCCCGTAGGTGATGTGGCTGAAATGAGCGCAGTGAAAGAAGTGTTTGGTGCAAACAACCCAGTAGTGGGTTCTACCAAGTCTTTAACCGGCCACTCTTTGGGTGCGGCAGGTGTTCAAGAAGCCATTTATAGTTTGTTGATGCTGGAGAACGACTTTGTTGCGGAATCCATTAACATCAATCAACTGGATGAGAAGCTGGAAGGCATGAACATTGCTCGTGAGTATAAAGCTGATGCTGGATTGAAGACGGTGATGTCGAACAGCTTTGGCTTTGGTGGAACGAATGCTACGCTGATTTTCCAGAAGATGGATTAAGGTCTGTTTTTTGAGATTTGAAGAAGGCGGCTTTAGTCGCCTTTTTTATTGGGCGGATAAAAGTTTGGAATGATGAGCATAAAAAACGCCAGCGTGAGAGCTGGCGTTTTTTGTTTCTAAG
>JBFKSL010000538.1:0-3225 GCA_041626995.1 Ketobacter sp.
CCTTCCAGTTTGGTTCTATCCATGGTGCCCAGCAGCGAGTTAAATTAATTCTGCCTGCCAATCTATAGTGTGATCAGAAATGACCCAAAAACTTGGGTCATTTTTCACACAATCATCCAAATATAGCTTGTTTTATCCTGTTAACGTGCGTTTTACACACTCATTCAGTTGAAATTCCGGTAAGCTAATTATTCGCTTAACAAAGTGAGCTGAATACCATGAGACATGATAAACGCGGTGCGGCTATCTTTCTGTTATTGGCCGTAGCGTTACTTACGTCAAACTGCTCAACGGAAACACAACGTGATTATCAAAACGTGCACGTGGGACACGTTTCGATTTTGGTGCCTGAAGGATGGCATCTTTATCAACCACCTAATGATAACGCCGACCTTATTTTCTACGCATCCACCGAACAACGCTTTCCTCAGTTGCGTTATGCCTACAATCGCGGTCACAACGGCAAAACAAATTGCGATATTCCTGAACAACTTTATCCAGACATACATTTCGCTCCTGATATTAAACGTTTTCAACGGGATGAATATTGTATTCGGCAATTCGAATTCAAAGAAAATAGCACGACGTATTTAGGTATCGTTTTGGAAAGTACACAAAACCTGATGGGCATTCGACCACTGGGGGCGCAATATGTGTTTTTTGCTGCACCAAAAGATGATTACTACATGTATGGAGATACACGCACCGCAGTGCAGGCCTATTTATCCGACTTTCCTGCTAATTCAATATCACGCCAAGGCACTTTGCATTTTCAAATCGAAGCGGATTTCCCCAACTCGCAAGTGGTGGACAAACCTGGCCTTCCCAGCCTAATACAGAATTCACAATCAGGTTTGTTGCCGGTAAATTGGTGGCTGCATATTGACCCTTGGCAAAACACCTCTTGGATTACACCCAACAATCAACCACAGGGCTCTCAACCCCAAACTCGCTTTGCTTCATTGGGCCTTGCCGCTCCATTAAAACAAGCTTGGGGTATTGATACGAATAAACAACTACTCACGTCTGCGCTGCAAAGTCAGGGATTTAATGATCTTCGCTTCGATGGTACGGCTGTAGGTATCTATAGCGCCTCAAACTACGGCGTGACAGCAACCGGTACAGCAAAAATTGCTGACGGCAAAGTGCGCTGGGCTGCCTATCGCACCAGTGATATTCTCTGGTATCTACATGCACCGGAGCAAGAGTATGATCAGTTAGGAGGTGATCGCTTTATGGCAGCGATGTCACGCTGGGATATGAAGCCTTTTTCATTCGTCACGCCACACAGTAACAACCGCGCCTGGCAACTGGCTGCCTTATTAACGTTAAATAGCAAGCAGGCTATTGAGGTTGAAGTTGCCCAAGCCATTCGCGAGTTGATCCCAACTTACGCAGAACGCGAACGCACACAGAGCCAGTCCGATCTGGACAAGGCCTGGATTGAATATAAGACAATTCAAGGCATTACAGGTTGCTTGTTTACATCATGCTAACTATTACCAACAAAGGAAAAAGGTCATGTTTCAGCAGTGGAAGGTAAACCGTAAGCATCAATCCGTAAAAAAGGCGATAGAAAAAGCTAGCCGCGCCTTTCTGGAAGGTAATCATTTGCAATGCATCGTGCTTTATCCTGATCTTATCGAAAATCTAATCGAACTGGAGAAGCTGGATGAAAACATCACGTCTTTAAAAAGAGCACAAGCACATTTTAATTATGCCAATGCCCTAGGCTCCATGGGCCATTATGATGAAGCACTCAAACAGCTTCATTCCGGTGAGCAGTGTTATCTTCAGTTGAATTTGGCGAAGCATACTGATGTTCATTATGAATATGTGAATTTGTTATCCCATCGTGCCACACTTTTGCGCATTTTGGGTAAAGGTGTCAGCACCTTATTGGAAAGTGATGCCGCGCTTTTTCGTTGCCGTACCCTTTATAGCGCAGAACATGACGATCCCCATACTCTAACGGTAATGCACCAGTTTGCATTGCACGCTAAAAATGAATTTGAATTTGGTGATATGGATTTGGCTGTGGCTTCAGCAGATTTTTCAATTCAACTATTTCACGGTAATCAAGCCAAAATTTCTCAGTCACCCCAAGTTTTACAACACTTTCATGTTCTTGCACTGGCTGCCAGCATTGCTTCACAAATTCATAACGCCGCAGGTCGTAATAACACGGCCATAGGTGCAGACGAGTACGCAGTGAGTGCCACGGAATTTCTTTTAAAAAATCAAGGCGAATACAGAAAAGCAGAATATGCCGCAGCCATGATGCGCCGCGCAATGCACTTGCATGAGAAAGGAGACAGAGACGCCGCGCAAGCATTGCTTGCAAAAAGCCATAGCATAGATGCTGAGAGTGCAGCGCAGGCCGCCGACGATTACAGTGCGTATCACAAAAAGGAATTTCAACAACAAGCGACTTTGAGAAACGCCTTAGCATTTACGCAAAAAATGTTACCCAAAGAAGAATATGTTGCAGCGTTAATTCAAAACCTTACTCGGCCGGCAATGGACACGGCCTGGTTTAGTTTTTCTGATCGGGTCAGTAGTCCAGTGGCACCCAATTACGCCATCTTATTGTTTGAACTAAGCGAGAAAATTCGTACTCATTCTCCCACCGTAGCATTGCGGCTGGGTTTGGAGGCACACTTGATGTTAGCCAAAGCTAGCCGTGAACAGGTTTCAGAGCTAAGACATCCAGAAATCGATCTTATGGTGACTTGGAGAAATGGACTACAGACACTTACCGAAATCGCTACACAATTAGAACGCCCCGCATTAGCAACAGAATTTTCCGATTGGAAGCGAGGAATACAGTCCCATCCATTCTCAGTTAGGCTCGATGAGGTTACATGATGCTGTAGGATATAAAATATCTATGTTGCATAATAAAAATCAGTGTCTCAAAATAGGATTCACTTAATTAATTACTAATCGGAATAATGAAATACTTTTTGATTTTTCTTATTGGCGCTGCTTTATCCGCACCTTGTTCTGCCAAGGAAGATCAGATCACCTACAACCCGCATATTTATGGAAATCCACGGGCCCCCCTCACAATAACTGTCTTTTCAGATTTTGATTGCCCCTATTGCCGACAAATGATGCCAGCATTAAAAAAATACATTAATGAGTCTGGTGGACAAGCACGATGGATACATAAGCACTTTCCCCTTAGTGGAAAATCACAATCGGCATATACAAAAGCCAAAG
>JBFKSL010000539.1:0-3224 GCA_041626995.1 Ketobacter sp.
CATCGATGGTAACGGAATCGGCCCGTTCGACACCTTTCAAAATATCTGCGTACTTTTTCGAGAATAAAGTTGGCCCGCCCCAGGCGGCATCCACATGAAAATGGCAGCCAATTTCTTCGGCAATATCCGCCATTTGATCCAGTGGATCAACACTGCCGGTTTCCGATGTGCCTGCCACACCAATCATAGCGATGATGGCAATGTTTTTCTCTTTCAGCTCACTGATTTTTTTACGCAGTTCTTTAATATCAATACGATTATTTTCGTCGGCTTTAACCGATATCAAAAAATCACGGCCAATGCCTAACACATCAGCGGCTTTGCCCAATGAGTAATGGCCCCGCTCTGAAACCAAAACCGCTGCGCCATCATAGCCGTAATGTTTTAACGCACCGAACACGCCTACTTTTTGAATGCCGGCAAAACCGTCTTTTTTATCAAACAGCTGATTGCGGGCAACCCACAGGGCGGTGATATTGGCAATGGTGCCACCGGAACAAAATGAACCTAATGAATGACCCGGTTCATGCATCCATTTTTGATAGAAAGGCTCATCTTGCTTATAGATCAAACGGTGCATCATACCCAATACCTGGCGCTCCATGGGCGTGAACGCTTTGGAAGTTTCGATCTTTACCAGGTTTTGGTTAAGCGCCATCATGATGCGCGACAACGGCAGCATAAAATAAGGCAATGCCGAAGTCATATGACCAATAAAGCTAGGAGACGCAGTGTGCACAGATTGCGCCACCAGTTTATCCATTAGGAAATCGGCTTGTTCTGATACAAAAATGGGTTTTTCAGGAATTGCCGATTCGGAGAAATCTTTTTCGAGGTCTTTCAGGTCTTTTTCAACGGCAACGATATGCTCCTGCAGAAAACCTGCAAGATCCTGAGACAATTTCTGATCAATATTGCCCAGCGTCGAACCAGGAGCCTCTGGCACCGTAAAAATACGGTACATGGCTTCCATACTGGCGTCGGCATATCGCGATTTATTTGGCATACGGCAGACCTTCGTTAAAGATTGCTCTACTTCAAGCAACCTCAATCCCCTTGTACATCAAAGTTTCAAGAGAATCCATTACCCTCTGAAGGGCGACAATTTAACCATAAAGTCACAGTTCACGATACTACTTATACCAAACGCTTGCTCAGCACGCCTAAGCCTTTGATTTAGTAGCCTTTACGACTGTAAACCACAAAATATATGTGGTTGCATACAGTGTTTTTACACCTAAAAATAAACAATAAAATCAATCATGTTTACCAGGCCGTCATACTAGAATAGCAATTTTTACCCTAAAGATCGTGCCTTAAGCGCTTTATTCCCCTGCATTTGCACTATACACTGATAGAAACTGTTGAAATTAAAGAGAAATTTCATGAAGAAGCTGCTGGTTATTGCCCTATTCTTATTACCTACCACTTTAATGGCCCGCGTAGAGCCCCGCGAAGGGGAAGAACCGATCTCGGCAGAGCCTCAAATTACCATTGTGGACGATCAGCACCAGGTAATGCATGTACACCAGGTGAATGGGCAAGTGTATGGTATTCGTGTGCTTCCCAAGAACGGTAAGCCTTACAACCTGATTGACCCAAATGGTGAAGGCAATTTTATTCGCAGTTCGTCTGACAAAATCCTGGTGCCAGAATGGGTTTTGATTAAGTGGTAGCACGCCAAACAAACTTTTCTATTTCCACCAGAAATAAAATTGGCAGACACACGATAAATATGAGTAGCCAGTCTTGTGCTGCCAAAGGCTCAAGCCCAAACAGTATTTGCGATACCGGCAAATAGGTAAAAACCAATTGGAAGGCTATTACCACAACAATAGCAATCATCACGGGCATGCCGCCTTGAATAAGCAATTTTGAAAACACCGTTTCTCTTAAGAAACGGCAATTCAATAAATACACTGCCTCCGCCATCACTAAGGCATTCACCGCGACAGTTCGCGCCAACTCAACACTGGCACCCTGATGAATAAAATGTTCAAACAGCCAAAACACCACCGCAGCAGCACACAGCCCCACCAACACCAAGCGTGTTAATAAATTTCCAGTAATTAAACCCTTTTTTGCTTTGCGTGGTGGCCGCTGCATGATATTGGGCTCGGCAGGCTCAAACGCTAATGCCAAAGCTAAAGTTATGGCGGTGATCATATTCACCCAAAGAATTTGCGCTGGCGTAATGGGTAACATTTTACCAAAAATTATCGCCACAATAATGACCGTGGCCTCAGCCAGATTGGTAGGTAAAATAAAGAGAATGGATTTTACGATATTGTCATATACCGTGCGGCCTTCCTTCACCGCAGCAGCGATGGTGGAAAAATTATCATCGGTTAACACAATATCCGCCGCTTCTTTTGCAGCATCTGTGCCCTTCATTCCCATGGCCACACCAATATCCGCCTGACGCAATGCTGGAGCATCGTTCACACCATCACCGGTCATGGCCACTACATGATTACGTTGCTGTAACCCCTGCACCAACTGCAATTTATTCGCCGGACTGGTGCGAGCAAAAATATCGTATTGCTCCACCACATCTTGAAATTGTTGTTCATTTAATTTATCCAGATCAGCACCGGTATAAACCTTTTCACTCATTAAACCCAACTCCATACCAATGGCTCTTGCGGTTATCGGGCTGTCGCCAGTGATCATTTTTACGCGAATGCCCGCACCATGACATAGCTGGATGCTGGAAATGGCTTCCGGCCTGGGTGGATCACTAATACCTACTAAAGCAACTAACGTTAGGCCTTGTTCAACTATTTGGTGTGACAGCATCGGTAAGTCTTCTGTGGTAATGCGCTGCGCCAGTGCCATCACCCGCATGCCCTGGTCAGCCAGCTTTTCCATTTCGGCTTTCCAATGGTGGCTTTGCAAAGTTTCAATGCCATTCACCCCCAGTTGGGTTTGGCAAAAAGATAACACCCGATCAGGCGCACCTTTTACCGCCAGCAATTTTTCTCCTTCTGCATTGTGATGCAGCGTAGCCATATAACGGCGTTCGGTTTCAAAAGGCATTTCATCTACTCGTGGCCAGTCACATTCTGTGGTGGCACGATTCATACCATGCTTTAACCCCATAACCAGTAGCGCACCTTCTGTGGGATCACCCGCCAGGTGCCAATTCTCATCTTCTTCAAACACGTTGGCGTCATTGCAGAGTAAAGCAATCAAACAAGCTTGGGTGATGCGGCGGTCATGGC
>JBFKSL010000540.1:0-3223 GCA_041626995.1 Ketobacter sp.
CGTTCCTGAGGTGGATGCGTGTACTGGTAAACTGACAAAGCCAGTGGCTTCACCCACTTTCTGACCTTTTAGCACTTTCTCGCCCACTTCAACGCAAGGCGCGGCTGGCGCACCAATATGCTGTTGCAGTGGAATGATCACTTTCGGTGGAATCGGAAGTGATTGAATTTCAGATTCAGAAGATTGCTTTTTGTTTTCCGGTGGATGCACTCCGCCAGGAAAATCCCAAATATGACGACTCATGAGATGTTCCTCACAGGAATTAATTCACCGGGTGCAGCGCCAATGCCGGCGGGTGCAGCCCAGGTCCAGCTTTGTAAGGTAACGGGTACTGGCACTAAATCAATACAATCTACGGGGCAGGGCTCAACACAAAGGTCGCAACCTGTGCACTCCTCAGCGATTACGGTATGCATTTGTTTGGCTGCCCCCAGGATGGCATCCATGGGGCAGGCCTGTATGCACTTGGTGCAGCCGATGCATTCTTCTTCACGAATAACGGCTACCATTTTCGACTCTGGTGCTTCGCCGTGCTCTTCGTCTAAGGGCACAAAATCGCGCCCCAGCAAATCAGCTAAAGCTCGAATGGTGTCTTCACCACCTGGCACACATTTATTAATCTCTTCGCCTTCTGCCATGCCTTCGGCGTAGGGGCGACAGCCAGGGTGGCCACATTGACCGCATTGGGTTTGGGGTAATAGCGCGTCCACTTGGTCAACGATAGGATTACCTTCAACTTTGAATTTTACGGCGGCAAAACCCAACAGCGCACCAAAGCAAAGTGCCAATACGGCAATAGCGCTAACGGCGGGGAGATTATTGATGATGACTTCCATTTTTCTCCCCCTAAATTTTGATTAAGCCAGAAAAGCCCATAAAGGCTAGAGACATTAAACCTGCGGTGATCAGCCCGATGGAAGCACCTTTGAAAGGTGTGGGAACATCGGCCACTGCGGTGCGTTCGCGCATGGCAGCGAATAGGATCAGCACCAGAGAGAAGCCAACGGCTGCACCGAAACCGTATAATAGGGCATCCATAAAGCTGTCGATGCCTTTCTTAACGGTTAACAGGGCAACACCAAGTACCGCACAATTACTGGTGATCAGGGGTAGAAAAATGCCCAGTACACGATAGAGCAGTGGACTGGTTTTACGAACAACCATTTCAGTGAATTGCACGGTGACAGCAATCACTAGAATAAATGAAATGGTTTTCAGGTAGGCCACATCCAGTGGCACTAATATATAGGTGTAGGTCAGGTAACTAAGCACAGAGGACAGCGTTAGCACAAACGTAGTGGCCAACGACATACCCATGGCAGTTTCCAGCTTATTGGAAACTCCCATAAAAGGGCATAACCCCAAAAACTGTACCAACACAAAGTTGTTAACCAGTATTGTGCTGACAAGTACCAGTAAAAATTCAGGCATGTTTTACTCGAATCTGTCGTGTTATTTAATTCGCATCCCAGGCTTGGCACCGCTGTCTGGCGACAATAAGAAAATCTCTTTTCCGCCAGGACCGGCAGCCATTACCATGCCTTCTGATACACCAAATTTCATCTTGCGTGGCGCCAAGTTAGCGACCATAACCGTAAGCTTGCCTTCCAGGTCTTCCGGTTGATAAGCGGCTTTAATGCCCGCAAATACAGTGCGTGTTTCGCCGCCCAAATCCAGGGTCAATTTTAACAGTTTGTCAGCACCCTCTACATGACTGGCGGTGACAATTTGGGCAACTCGCATGTCAACTTTGGCAAAGTCGCCAAATTGAATTTCTTCAGCAATGGGTTCTTCAGTCAACGGGGTTTTGGGTTTGGCCGCCGCCATTTCTGCTTCCGCTTCGGTTTTGGACTCTTCAACCATTTTTTCGATGTGTGCCGCTTCAATACGTTTCATTAGAGGCTTGAATTTGTTGATGTCGTGATCGAATAACAATTGCTGGCTGTCATGCCACTCAAGAGCATCGACATTCAGAAACGCTTCTGATTGTTCAGCTAAGTGGGGTAATACTGGCTTAAGATAAATCACCAATAAACGGAACAGGTTTACGCCAACCGTGCAGCAATCTAAAACGGCTTGTTCATTGCCTTCTTGTTTTATTAAGGACCAGGGCGCTTGTTCATCGATATATTGATTCGCTTTATCTGCCAGAGCCATGATTTCGCGCATGGCGCGACCAAATTCCCGCTGCTCGTAATGTTCAGCAATGGTCGATGCAGCTGCTTGGCATTCGGCTAGCAATTCAGGGTTAGCGTTATTGCTGGAAAGTTTTCCACCGAGCTTTTTCACAAAATTGGCAGTACGACTGGCGATATTGACTACTTTGTTGACTAAGTCAGAGTTAACCCGTTGACTAAAGTCTTCCAGGTTCAGGTCAATATCATCAATGCGGCCATTGAGTTTGGCGGCAAAGTAGTAGCGCAAGTATTCCGGGTTAAGGTGCCTTAAGTAGGTTTCTGCTTTAACAAAGGTGCCGCGAGACTTCGACATCTTGGCACCGTTAACAGTAACAAAGCCGTGAGAGAAAATGGCCGTGGGCGTGCGGAAGTTGGACCCAGTCAGCATGGCAGGCCAGAACAGGCCGTGAAAATTGATGATGTCTTTACCGATAAAATGATAAAGCTCCGTGCTGGAATCTTTTGCCCAGTAGTCATCAAAGTTTAAGTCATCGCGACGATCGCACAGGTTTTTAAAACTGGCCATATAGCCAATGGGGGCATCCAGCCATACGTAAAAATACTTGCCTGGTTCGTCTGGAATTTCAAAACCAAAATAGGGTGCTTCCCGAGAAATGTCCCACTGTTGCAATCCGGCCTCTAACCATTCATTCAGTTTGTTGGCAATGCCTTCCTGTAAATGACCGGAACGAATCCATTGGCTCAACATGTCCTGATACTTTGGCAGGTCGAAAAACAACTGGGTGTTGGCTTTCAATACAGGCGTGGCACCAGAGATGGTGGAACGAGGGTTATTCAGCTCGCCGGCGGCATAGGTGGCACCGCATTTTTCACAGTTGTCACCGTACTGGTCATCTTCACCGCATTTTGGGCAAGCACCTTTCACAAAACGGTCAGCCAGAAATAAATTTTTCTCTGGATCGTACAGTTGTGTGATCTCTCGGGCTACAATGTTGCCCTGTTCTTTGTTGCGTAGGTAAATCAGGTTCGACAACTCTCGATTTTCCTCAGAATGCGTGGAGTAGTAGTTGTCGAAATTCACCATA
>JBFKSL010000541.1:0-3222 GCA_041626995.1 Ketobacter sp.
CCACAAGAAAGTACGACCTTTACCATCATCCAACAAATGTACAGATTCTTGATTGATCTGACGCAATAGAGATTCTTTTGAAGCAAACGCTAACTGCATATCTCGTAATAAAACATTTGCACTGAAAATCTCCGGCAAGACAGGTGCTCTTTGCTGAGTCAGTTTATCTTGCTTAATACTTGCCATAAACAGCGGTCCACCAATGTGACTTAGACAAACCAAGGCCCACTCTTCATCCGATAAGGACAGCTCCGATGGAAAACCCAACGAGTGGCCATCTACCTCAACTGTGAGCATAAAGCTTTGTTGCTTGGGTTCTACTACCCCAATATTTGAATCAATTACAAACCAATTACCGGGAACAGGTTCCAACCATGGTATCGCCTGACACCCAGCGATTAAGGGCACGATCATTAAGAGTATGGCAATTAAGTTTTTCGACATAAGCTGGCCAATACGTTAATACGCCGCTTGCATTCGCTAACGTAGGGATTATCCGAATCCCACGCATAACCGGCTAACACCGAGCAGATCATGCGCTTTATCTCGGGATTAGGGTTTTCAGCAAAAATAATGTCCTGCAAACGACAGTCATACCAGGCTTCCACAAAACAGCGGAAAGTATCCACTCCTTGTTTGAGTGGTTCAGCATACTCAGTTTGCCAACTGACCTGATCACCTTTTAATTGACGATGTAGAACACCCGCTGCTAAAGAAGCCGATTTCACCGCTATCGTGACCCCTGAAGAAAAAACTGGATCTAAAAACTCTCCTGCATTACCCAGTAATGCATACCCCTCGCCATACAATGATTTCACATCGCAGGAATAACCAGTGATTTTTCTAGGAGGAAATAGAAACTCAGCATCTCTGAGTAGAGAACTTAATGGTACAGTTGAGTCCTTGATATCTTTCAACACTTCTGAAAGATCTCCTGAGTAGTTTTCAAAAAAGGATTCTTCCGCCACTACACCAAAGGAAGACTTCTTCTCAGAAAGAGGTATTAACCAGAACCATACATTGCGGTACTCAGGATGAACGGTAATCAAAATTTTATTTCGGTCGAAATTCGGATCAGTAATATTATCTTCAATATGAGTAAAAACACTTTGACGCACTGGAAAATCCGAAGGTGCCTCAAGATCCAACAATCGAGGAAGAACGCGACCAAAGCCACTGGCATCCAGCACAAAATTGGTTTCAATTTTTTGTGCCTGACCATCTGGATCTTTAACGGTAAGCTTAACCTTCTCTCCAGGCTCCATTTCTGTTACTTCATATTGGTAGCGAATATCGACGCCTTGTTGCTCGGCTGAGTCAGCGAGCACTTTATCGAAGCTACCACGCTCGACCTGATAAGTAGTTCCCCAGCCCGGAGAAAACTTATCCTCAAAATTAAACTGACCATACTGTTCACCGTATACGAAAGCAGCACCATCTTTAAATTGAAAGCCAGCAGTTTGAACTGCTTCCAACATATTGGCCTGTTCCAGAAACTGCATGGACTGTGGTAACAGACTCTCGCCGATGGAAAAACGGGGGAATGTGGACTTTTCCAACACCAACACTTGATGTCCCTGGGCTTTTAATAGTGCAGATACTACGGAACCGGAAGGACCAGCCCCAATTACCACCACATCTGAGAAATTCGGCAACATAAACTGCTCCTAATAAATACGCCTAAAAGAATACAAAATTATAGTGGAACACAGCACGACGCTTATGCCCAAAAGAATCACAATGCCAAAACTATGGATAGCATTGGTATCACTCAAGGCAAGCAAACCAAAAGCAAGCATAGTCGTAAGCGCTGACACAAAGATAGCCATCAAGGTACGTCCACTTGGTTGCTTATCTTCCCTAAGGAAAATTCCGTAATCGATACCTACCCCGGCAACAAGAATCAGCGCCAGGACGCTGAACAAATTAAAATCTGACCCAGTAACGGATAACCAACTTAAAGCAGCAAGCGCTGCAGCCACAACAGGAATCACAATGTGCACCGCACCATTCCAGCCGTACCGGATCGACAGCAAGAAAAGCAACCCCAGATAACTACCAAATACATAAAGCGTGCTTTGTTTACGGAAGTGCTTGAATAAATCACTGTACTGAGAAACAGGATCCACCCATTCTACATTTGGAGACATCTCCGCTATATGTTGAAGCGTTTGCCTATCGCTTATGCCATAAACTCGCACAATAGCAGAGGCAATACTAGACTCAGCTTGCCATAACGGAGCAAATCGCTGTGATGCTGATTCATTAAAGAATATTTTCGGTGTCATTTTTGGCAGAGGCTGAAGCAACCTTTTTTGATATGAATAAAGCAAATCAGATGGCAACCCTAAATCCTCAATGTTTTTCCAAAAGTCTCCACCATTTTTAACCAGGCTAATTAACTGCTGCTGATTTTGTCGTTGCATCTTTTGGCTCGGCAACCAATCGCTTAAGCATTCTACTTTATCGAGAATTAAATGATTATATTGGCGAAGAAGACCACACAAATGCTCCATATTTTGCAAAACAAGCTCTTCATCGTCACCTGTCACCACAAAATAAGCTGTCTCTCCCCGTAATTGTAGCCAATTCTGAATAACCTCTTCTGAATGCTTTAAAGGCTCAAACTGCGCCTGTAACTGTCGAATATCATCACTTGGCTTGAGCGACCAAACGCTAACAAGAAAAACAACGCACAAACCCAGCAAAACAACTATAGGTTTTTGCAGGCTTATTCTGCTAGCAAACACATGCAACGCCTTCGTTTTATTTTCAAACAACACATTGGATTCATGAGTTTTAATAGCTACACCAGGCAAATAGGGAAACCACAACACCATGCTAACCCAAACAGCGAACAAACCAAACGAAACCATAAATGCCAGTTGTTGAAAACCAGGGAACGGAACCAACGCTAAAGCTAAAAAGGCCAACATACTAGTAATCATGCCCAGCCCTGTTGGTACAGCAATATCTAATGCTGTTTGAATACTAGATTTATCAAACTGTCGATGAGCAAAAAAATGTAATGTGTAATCAATTCCTAAACCTATTACGGTGGCACAGAATACAACTGCGATCAGATGCACTTTTCCAAATATTGCAAGCACCAAGGAGAAGGCAACAAGTAAACCCGCCCCAAGCACTAACACACTGGCTATAAATGGAATCAATGATCGAAACATCCAAGCAAATAACAATAAAATGGCAAGCAAACTACCC
>JBFKSL010000542.1:0-3217 GCA_041626995.1 Ketobacter sp.
TGTGATTTTTATCGGCATCACGGCGAATGTTACGCACTAATTCGATGCCGTTCATACCAGGCATGTTATAGTCTACGATCAGTAGCATTATGTTGGGATTTGCATCCAGTATCTGTAATGCTTCCTCACCGCCTTTTGCTTCTGATACATTTAGTTTTTGTCGTTCTAGTAGTGATCGGGTATGTTTACGGCTGGTAAGGGAGTCATCAATCACCATCACTTCCAGTGCTTTGTTTTTATCAATACGTTGCACCATGCGAATCGCACTTTCGTAGGAAAAGCGGCTTTCCTTAACGATATAATCCACTATGGGTTTTTCCAGCATACTGTCTTTTAAAGTGTGTTCCATTGATCCTGTCAGCACCAGCGTAGGGATGTTAAGAGCAAGAACCAAATCTACGGCTTCGCCGTTGGGGGCGTCTGGTAGATTAAGATCAACAACTGCAGCCAAATAGTTGGCTTGATCACGATCTCGAAGCAATTGTTTTGCTTCGTTCAAAGACATGGCCACATCACAAGCCAAATCAGCTATGCCGCTAATTAAGTGCCGAATAATTTTTATTACGATGGGGCTATCTTCAATTAATAAAAATCGTTTCATTACTCTTTAAACGCCTCAATTAAATCCGCCAAAGCCGTGGCATTGATGACATTCAACATGTTGTCCATGATGTCTGTAGAGCTTTGCACCCAAGGCTTCATTCCAGTTAAAAATTCTGTCCGTTCCGATAGGTATTGCAGAACATCTTTTTCGGTTTGCTTGTGATCCTCGTTTTCCAATGCGCGAAAAATAGGTTCCAAGTGTTCCAGCATGATTCGACTGTATAAAGCGTTTTCACCAAAGTGACGCATAGCTTCCACAAGACCGCCTTTAAGATCCAACTCTGTTTGGAACTTGGAAACGGATTTGCGTGCCTGGCGGCGCAAGCTCTCAGCAATCTCCAGAATTTCTTTGTGGTCCATCGTTATTTTCCTATTTCATTTAATGATCACGTGACATCTATTAATCATAGACCAGCTCTCGCCCCCTTAAGGCTTCTGTTGGAAAACAGTATAGTTATAGTATGGTTATAATTTTCATCTAATCAGTTATATGGACCATGATGTTTATGCCGCGGCAGTGTTTAACAAATGTTTGCTTGAATGAGTACATTATAGATACTTTGCTTGATTAACTAATTGGAATTCGTGGCAGTATTGGCTTTAGCTTTACGTTCTCACTCAATGGAGCGTTGTCTTATTCATCCACTATTTCAAATGTTAGGAAAGGTATAAGGGGTGGTATGATTATTCCTGCGGAGTATAAGTTTGAATAGAAGGAGAAGTTTAAAGAAACATCTTGCCGATTAACGTCGGTAGGGCTGTTTCCACTTTCAAAATACGCTGGCCCAGGCTAATGGTTTGAAAGCCCATCTGCTGTAGTTTTTCTATTTCATATGGAATAAATCCACCTTCTGGCCCTACTGCTAATACGCTGGGTTGAGTAATATCGCCGGGGCAGGGAATGGCCTGCTCCGTGGGGTGAGCAGTAAAACATATTTTTCCTTTGCAGAGTTCAGGTAATTCATCCTCCACAAACGGTTTAAAACGCTTGCGAACGTGAACTTGTGGCAGGACGCTGTCTCTGCTCTGCTCCAACCCAAGGAGTAGTTGCTCTTCAATAGCATTGTCTTGTAGAAAGGGCGTTTGCCAATAACTTTTTTCCACTCGATAGCTATTGATCAAGTAGATCTGTTTTACTCCTAATGTTGTGCAGCTTTGTAAAACTCTCCGAAATACCTTGGGCCGTGGCATGGCGAGTAGTAGGGTGAGTGGTAATGGTTTTGGTGGTGCCTGATTTAACTCAATGCTCAGCTCAACGGAATCATCGGAACGCCTTATGACCTTTGCTAATCCTATCTTATTGCCTAGCACTCCAACTCGAAGTTGATCGCCAGCTTCAGGTTTTAAAACAGAAAGAATATGCTGAGCACGCCTGTCTGGCATGGATAGCGATATTGGCATATCAGAGTTCAAAACCTCTGATGGGTGAAAGAGTATTATGTTCATGGGCGTGCTAAGGCACTATCTCTAAAGTTTGATTCCTAGGGCTTTCTTGTTTGCGGCGGAATGCGGCGGGTGTTTGTTTATACCAGCTTTTAAATGCTCGAGTAAATGCACTCTGATCGACAAACCCTAGAATTATAGCAACATCTGCTAGAGCAATGTCAGTGTCTGATAGATAAAAATGAGCGAGTGTTTTTCGTTGATCGGATAAAATGGTGCTGAAGCTTGTGCTTTCCTGAGCCAGCTTACGCTTTAACGACCGTTCGCTAAGCTGTAAGAACTCTGCCGCATGGGCAAGGGTGGGTTTGCTATTGCCTATGGTTTTGCCCAAGTATTCCAATATGCCGAATGTGGTGGTTCGATTTTCCTGTAACGTCTGCAGTTGTATTTCAAGTAGGCGAACAATCTGTTGGCGCAAAGCTTCGTTGGTGTGCTGCAACTCAACATTTAGGTTGTCACGGCCAAAATAGATGGCAGTATGTTTGCAATCAAACTGTACTTCACATCCAAAAACATCTTGATAATGTTTTATATCGCCAGGCTGTGAGTAGTTAAATTGCACCAGTTCAATAGGCAGGCTTGGGTTCCAGGCAAGCCATCGGCCAAAATTGGCATAACCCGATAATGCCGCTTCGCATATGAGTTGATTAGCTGGATAGGGTATTTGGCTGTGCCAGCTCATAATGGCATGTTGTTTTGTTTCTGATAAACGCGTCACCCCAAACTGTTGATTGAGTGACTGAAACTTCTCATTTAGTAAAATTGCGTCACGAAGATTATTGCAAAACATGCATGCAAAGCCCAGCAAGCCAAAGCTGCCTGGTTTAAATTGGCTTCCAACTTGTAACCCTATTCGCCCGTTGTAATTAAGCTTACTGATATATGTAAGAATTTGTATGGCTTGATCTATTTGTATCCTTCGCCACGATTTGTGCAAATGATGCTTTCTCTGAAAAGCTGATAAAACGTCGTCGTTAAGTTCGGGAAGATAAAATTTTGTAATTTCAATAATGTGATTCAAGTAGTTTGCATTACAGGTTTTTCTTGGAGGAAGGAGTGAGTTCACGATTCATATCCTTATTAACGTGTATGTAGGTTTCAATAATCACGTCGACAGGAGAATGCTGGTATGGCGTTGTAGCCATGCTTCCCAAGCAATAAAGGTCTCGAA
>JBFKSL010000543.1:0-3214 GCA_041626995.1 Ketobacter sp.
ATTCTGAAGTTTAACATTCGTATTGCCACACCACCTCCGGGTTCCCATGGCATTCCTTGTGGTCAAATGTCTTCTTGGGTATTCAACTTGAAGCCAGGTGATAAGGTAACGGTATACGGCCCATTCGGTGAGTTCTTCGCTACGGATACTAAGAACGAAATGGTGTTCATTGGTGGTGGTGCTGGTATGGCACCCATGCGTTCTCACATTTTTGATCAGCTTAAGCGGCTCAAAACCGATCGTAAGATTTCTTTCTGGTATGGTGCGCGAAGCCTGCGTGAACTGTTCTATAAAGAAGAATACGATCAATTGGCAGCGGATAACGAAAATTTCGATTGGCATATTGCCTTGTCCGATCCTCAACCTGAAGATAACTGGGATGGTTTAACAGGGTTTATTCATAACGTGTTGTATGAGCAATACCTGAAGGATCACGATGCGCCAGAAGATTGTGAGTACTACATGTGTGGGCCTCCGATGATGAACGCGGCGGTTCTAAAAATGTTGGAAGATTTGGGCGTGGAGCGCGACAACATCTTCCTGGATGACTTCGGCGGCTGATCCTAAGCGATTATGAAGTTACTCCTGCAGCCCGTTATCGTCAGTCTGATTGCTGTCAGTCTGTTGATAACGGGCTGTTCTCGTTCTGATGGCTTGAATATAACTGAATTCACTGGCCAGACCATGGGCACCTGGTATTCGGTAAAAGTTTCAGAAATGCCACAAGGGTTAGACCCGCAGCAAATTTCAGAATTAATCCGCGCTGAGCTGGAAGGGGTAAATGACAAGATGTCCACCTATCGGGAGGACTCTGAATTATCTCTGTTCAACCAGGCTCCCCTACACAAGGCGGTTTCGCTTTCTCAAGATACCTTTAGCGTGGTGCAGAAATCCCTGGAAATATGGCGTAAGAGCATGGGGGCGTTTGATATTACCATCGGTCCGCTGGTGAATGTATGGGGGTTCGGACCGGAAGGGCGTCCTATGAAGGTGCCAGACCTAGAAACCATGGAGGCAGCCTGGGATCGAGTCGGTTCGGATGGGCTAGAACTGAATGCGGATCGCTTGCAGCTGCTAAAAAACAAAAATGTTTACTTGGATTTATCTGCTATCGCCAAAGGCTATGCGGTGGACAAAGTGGCGCGCTTGTTAGAGCAAAACGGCATTCAAAGATATTTAGTCGAAGTGGGTGGAGAACTGCGGGCTGGCAATAGTAAAGTACCGGGAAAGTCCTGGCAGGTGGCGGTGGAAGAACCGGTATCCAGTTTGCGCAAAATCCACAAGGTCATCTCCCTGGATAATGCCGCCATGGCAACCTCAGGGGATTACCGAAACTTTTTCGAAGAGGATGGTAAGCGCTATTCCCATACCATTGATCCTCGTACTGGCCGCCCAATCGAGCATAATTTGGTATCGGTGTCTGTCATTCTGCCTGCGTGTGCTGAAGCGGATGCTTGGGCCACTGCTATGATGGTATTAGGTCCCGAACAAGGAATGGCAATGGCTGAAAGCCATAACCTGCCTGTGTACATGATATTAAAAGGCGACAAGGGCTTTGAGGTGCGCTACAGCAGTGCTTTTGCTCGCTATCTGCCCTCCTAAGGGTGTAAAATGGCTAAATTAAACAAGCTGGAGAAGTAACCATGGCTACCTTCCTATTCGCGCTTATTGCATTTGCTGTGATTATGGCTGGTATGGCTGTGGGGGTTATTTTTTCCAACAAGCCTATTCAGGGTTCTTGCGGTGGGCTAAATAAAATCGGCATTGACGGCGAGTGCGAAATTTGTGGTGGTGATCTGAGCAAGTGCGAAGAATCCAATGAAAATAAAGCCGCTAACGCTGATATAGCTTACGATGCAACAAAACGTTAAGACTTTGGTCGAATTAAGCCTTAAACGAATCCCTTACTTTTCCTATACTTAAAATACATATTTCTTCAAAAGGTTAGGAAGTCATGCCTACGCATTATAACCTGGTGGTGATTGGTGCCGGTCCCGCTGGTGAAGGTGCTGCTATGCGCGCCAGTAAGAACGGCTTGAACGTGGCCATGGTGGAAGAGAAATCCATGGTCGGCGGTAATTGCGCGCATTTGGGCACGATACCTTCCAAGGCTTTGCGCCATGCGGTTAAGCAGATTATTCGCTTTAATACCGATGCTCTGTTTCGTGATATCGGTGAACCCAGAACATTTTCCTTTCCCAAAGTGTTAAAGCGCGCAGAGAGCGTGATTGCCAAACAGGTTAAGCTGCGCACCAGCTTTTATGCTCGTAATCGTATTAAGCTGTACCACGGTCAGGGGCGCTTTACGGATGAGCACACTTTGGAAGTGATGAAGTCCGATGGCTCTATTGAAACATTGATTGCAGATAAGTTTGTTATTGCCACTGGGTCACGGCCTTATCGCCCTAAGGATGTGGATTTCAAGCATCCTCGAGTATATGACAGTGACTCCATCCTGAAGCTGCAACACACACCTCGTAAGATAGTGATTTATGGTGCAGGTGTGATTGGTTGTGAGTATGCGTCGATTTTTTGTGGGCTGGGAGTTCGTGTTGAATTGATTAATACCCGTGATCGTTTGTTGGACTTTTTGGATCACGAAATATCCGATGCACTCAGTTATCACTTACGTGACATCGGTGTATTGATTCGCAATGGCGAGGAATATGAGGAAGTATCCTGTCGTGATGGGGATGTGGTTTTGAAACTGCAGTCAGGCAAAATGGTGCGCGGAGATGCTTTCCTGTGGTGTAACGGACGAACCGGTAATACCGATAAATTGAATTTGGATGCAATGGGTTTAACCGCCAATCATCGCGGACAGCTAGAAGTGAATGATCGTTATCAAACATCCGTTGAGCACGTTTTTGCTGCCGGAGACGTAATTGGTTGGCCCAGCTTGGCCAGTGCTGCTTATGACCAGGGTCGCTCTACCGGTGCCGGTATTGCTGGTTTAGATGATTTTTACCTGGTGGAGGACGTGCCCACGGGCATTTACACCCTGCCAGAAATCAGCTCTTTGGGTAAAACTGAACAAGAGCTTACTCGTGAAAAAGTACCCTATGAAGTAGGGCAGGCGGCATTTAAGACTGTGGCCCGCGCGCAAATTACGGGTGAAACCGTAGGGCTTTTGAAAATTTTATTCCATAGGGAAACCATGCAGATCCTAGGCATTCATTGTTTTGGTGACCAGGCTTCCGAGATCATTCATATC
>JBFKSL010000544.1:0-3212 GCA_041626995.1 Ketobacter sp.
GAGAGTCACACCATGAAAGGACAATTCGGCGATTTAATGAAGCAAGCGCAAGAAATGCAAGAGCGCATGCAAAAAATGCAGGAAGAAATAGCCAAAGCAGAAGTCACTGGTGAATCTGGTGCCGGCTTGGTTAAAGTCACCATGAC
Source organism: Ketobacter sp. (assembly GCA_041626995.1). Lineage (GTDB taxonomy): Bacteria > Pseudomonadota > Gammaproteobacteria > Pseudomonadales > Ketobacteraceae > Ketobacter. The sequence goes on from JBFKSL010000544.1 coordinate 147, forward strand.
CGGGCGTCACGATGTTAAGCGCGTGCAAATCGATGATTCCCTATTAACGGAAGACAAAGAAATTCTGGAAGATCTATTGGCCGCCGCAGTGAATGATGCCGTGCGCAGAGTAGAGCAAAACAACCAGGACAAATTGGGTGGCTTAGCAGCAGGTATTGATTTGCCCCCCGGCTTTAAGATGCCGTTTTAAGAAATCTTTTCTATGAGTTTTAGCCCTCTTACAACTAAGCTAATCGATTCGCTAACCTGTTTGCCTGGTGTTGGCCCTAAATCCGCGCAGCGTATGGCCCTGCATTTATTGGATAGGGATCGCGAAGGCGCTAGCCAATTGGCCAGTACATTGCAATTGGCGTTGGAGAAAATAGGTCGTTGTCAGCGTTGTCGAAATTTTAGTGAAGAAACTATCTGCCACACCTGTACCCAAACCAGCCGCGACCCATCTTTGCTTTGTGTGGTTGAAGGGCCTGCTGATGTGATTGCAATTGATCAGTCGGGCACGTATCGAGGTTACTATTTTCTGCTTCTTGGCCACCTTTCCCCTATCGATGGTATTGGCCCCGAGGACATTGGTGCTGATGTGTTGGCGAAAAGGTTAGCGGAAGGTGAGGTTAAGGAAATGATCATCGCCACTGGCACCACGGTTGAAGGAGAGGCTACTGCCCATTACCTTTCGGAGATGGCACAAAAATACGGTGTTACGGCATCGAGAATTGCCCATGGAGTACCCATGGGGGGCGAGTTGGAATACGTGGATAGCAATACTCTAAGCTTGGCTCTGAAGGGGCGCAAAATCATAGAGTAAAGGCGTGATCGCTAAGCGCTCTGCTAGAGTAGTGTTCTAACATGGATGTCACTATAATCAAAAGCTACGATCAGACACCAGAGTTTACTGTGAATTTTCACTGGATAGATAACCTTTCTCAATTAGAAACCCTTAATCAGACGCTTCAGAAACAGCTTGAGAATCCATCTCAAGAACCGTTGCTATTGGCAGTGGATACAGAATTTGTCCGCACCAACACCTATTATCCTATCCCAGGGTTAATACAGGTTGCGCTTGACGAAGGCACCATCCACTTGATCGATCCCACCGTTTTTAGCTCTGAGCAGCTTCAGCCTTTAGGAGAACAATTACTGCATCCGAGTCGTCAGTTGCTTATGCACAGTGCAGGAGAGGATCTGGAAATCTTTTTGCGCCTGTGGGGACATCTGCCAAAAAACCTATTTGACACCCAAATAGCAGCCGGGTTTGTTGGCTTTGACCGGCAAGCTGGTTTACAGCGTTTGTTGATGGAAGCACTATCAATCGAGTTGGCCAAAGAAGAAACTCGCTCAGATTGGTTGCAACGGCCATTAACCTCAAGTCAACTACATTATGCCGCTGAAGATGTTCGCCATTTATTCAAGTTAGCAGATTTTCTAAAACAAAAATTACAAACACTGCAACGGGAAGAGTGGTGCAGAGAAGAATGCAGCCATACTGTTCGTCGCTATGAAAATAAGGTTCCGGATGAAGAGCTTTATCTTGGCTTCGGTGCTGGCTGGAAACTTTCACCCCAAAAGCAAGGTGCATTAAAGTACTTGGCCATATGGCGTGAACAAACCGCTCGGGAAAAGAACATCCCCAAAACGTTTATTGCCAAAGATGCCGGTCTATATGGCTTGATCGATAAGGAGCCCAGGCATAAAGGGCAACTTAGTGATGTCGGTGTTCAGGGAAACCAAATTCGGAAATTTGGTGATCAATTATTAAAACAGCTTCAAATTGGTTTGCAACAACCCGTTCCAGAAACATTAATAGAACGCCCTCTCAGCAAGGGGCAGCAAAAACGCTACAAAGAAATGAGAGCATGGGTGCAGGAGCGCGCAGAGCAACTCAATTTGCCCCAGGATCTTCTTTCCAGTAAGTCGCAATTGATTCAGTACTTAAGGGCGCGGGAATCCAATACCCTTGCGGAACATAGCCCCTATTTAAATAGTTGGCGGCATCAGGCGTTGCAGCCGTACCTCGACTCGAAATCAATTCAAGAAAATAACGAAGAATAAAACAGCTTTAGGAACTTTGCCCTCATGACCAAAAAAAAAATCATGTGTTCTGTTTATCGTAGCCCTAAAAAAGAGGGCATGTATCTTTATGTGCCAAAGCAAGACCCGTTCGAGCAAGTGCCAGAAGCATTGCTTCAGCAATTTGGCACTCCAGGACATGTTATGGATTTGATGTTGACAGAAGACAGAGCCCTGGCGCGAGTAAATGTGAAGGAAGTGATGCTGGGAATCGACAATAACGGCTATTTTTTACAAATGCCGCCGCTAGAAAGCTAAGCAGATCCAGTGAAAGACAAATTCTGGGAAACCAAAACCCTGGCGGAAATGAGCGAGCAGGAGTGGGAAGCGCTCTGTGATGGCTGTGCTCAATGCTGCCTGCAAAAGCTGGAAGATGAAGACTCAGGCGAAGTGTTTTATACCCGCTTGGCCTGTCGCCTGCTGGATCAGGAGACAGGGGTATGCAAGAACTACCCAAAACGGTTTGAGTTGGTTTCTGACTGCATGAAAGTGCGCCTGGAAGATATTGATGAATTTCACTGGTTACCCTACAGTTGCGCCTATCGAACCTTGGCTGAGGGTAGAAAGCTGCAACGTTGGCACCCACTCATATCTGGAAGTCATGAAACCGTGCACAGCGCCGGTGTGTCCATACGAGGTAGAGTGATTTCAGAAGATTCGGTTCCAGAAGAAGACTGGGAAGAGCACATCATAAATTGGGTTGAGTTATAGGCTCGACAGTAAAAAGCCAATTAAGAAGTAATTAAGGAATCCGTGATCATGTTGGAAAACAGCGAATATATTACCGCTTGGGGAGTATACCTGGTATCCGTTGCTGGGCTATTGGCGGTATGGTGGCGAATTACCAGCCCCATTCCCTGGGCGGCTCTAAAACAATTGTTTCGGGTTGTCGTGGCAGCGCCATTGATGATTCCAGCGCCCGTTGCTGAAGGCAGCGCTGACTGGGCACCCGCTATATTTGTGCTGCTGTTTGATATGACGCTGGTTAAAGAGGGCGACCCC
>JBFKSL010000545.1:0-3212 GCA_041626995.1 Ketobacter sp.
GACTAACCAGAGCAGTAACAGGAGGAATAAGAATAGATTCAGGTACTGCATTCCATGGAATGGTGCCTTGTAACTGATAGTCACCAGCCATTAAACGCACATAAGGCAATGATTTTCGTTGCACGATCAGCGCAGGTTCTTCGTTTTGCAGAACACGCTGTGGCCAAAAACCATCGGATCCAGGCAGAGGTACCCAGCTTTTCGCATACAGCTTCCAATGCTGCTTAAAACGCAAACCGTCTTGCGTTACCTCAAGCTCCAGTTTGCCTGGCCAACCGCAATATCGGTATTTAGCAGAATTATTATACACAGGGCAATTGTGCTGCTGATCCTCATCCTGCACCCATTTTACCCAGGGCTTTAATTCTTCGGGAACGTAGATCGTTTCTGCGGCAGCAATGGTACTTAATAGAATGCCAAATAGTACGCCCAACACCATACGCCCAGGCATAATTAACCCCTTGTTTTAATTGTTCCAAGCACGAAAGATGACAATAGATCACAGTAAAAGCCTAAGCGCAAGAACGCAATTAGGACACTGTTTTATGAGGTTTTTTTGAACAGGTTCTCAAGCCAATCGATGCACAAAGTCATTAAATGGATGACTATTAGGTTGAGATTGAGAATTGGAGTGTAGATTACCCACAACATCACCAAACAGACCACCCAGATCAAATGCCTGGCTCTGTAATTGAGCAAGCTGCTCTTTTGCCTGGGCAATCTTATCTGCAAAACTGCCTAATCGTGACATCATATCCTCCATGGGGTTATGACGCACAGGGCCTGCCATGTTTTCCACCGACACATAAGCGTCCTTCATGGCAACCGTTTCAGATTGGTTCATATTAACGGTAAAGGCTGCCAGCTCTTCACTATTCATGCCTACATTCATGGCTTGATCAAATGCCTGCTCAACATCCCCACCATAAAACACACCAGCCACATCGTTCACCTGAGTAAACAATTCAGACAAGGCGCTCATTTCGGATTCGTCCAAATCCCCTTCCACGCTGAAAGCCAAATTATCAAAACTAGTAAAATTTTCTTCTGAGCTGGATAGGCTTACATCTTCGGAATTAAACTCCAAGTTTTTGCTGGAATATTGCTGCCCTGAATTAACCAGTAGGGTGACACGATCACCATCCTGGGTAATCACTTCCATTTCAAAACTACGACGTTGAGAAACAAACACCTCACTGGAACTGGCTGCGAAAATTGATTCTTGTGGGGCTTCACTGCCAAACAATTCCTGCCCCAATTGCTCTAGACCATCGGCAACTAAATTAACCGTAGAGTAAAAATTATCTTTCACTTCTCCATCAAACAGCCCTTGGCCTTGAATGATCTCTCTACCCTCACGTAAGCCCTGCTCTACACCTTTCAGACCCTGTTGCAACAGGTTTTGCAACTCTTCATCGCTCGCACCGTTGGCCTTCTCCTGCTGTAAACGCTGGGCGATAAAGCCAACTACACGATCAGCCACTGCCTGGGGAGAAAAATCATTACTATCTGGAGTGGGCTCCGTTGTGGCAGAAGCATCAGTTGTTGGTGAAGTTGATAAACGGCTGCTTACCACGGCCTGCATCTTCTGATAGGCAATGTTCAAGCTTTCTTGAATACTGATGTTGGATTGAACGGCTACGGGCTGATGATGGCGACCGTGATGCTGCATATGCCCAGAGTGATGGCCATATGCGTGACGAACGCCAGGACGTTGATTAAAAAAATCACTACTAAACAATGGGTTGAAGGATAACATGGTAGATGCTCCCGCTGGATCAGCTCACAATTCCTAACGTTGCCAAGAGCCCAGACATCAAAACTAGAAACCCTATACAGTTTTATCGGCAATATTGAGCGGAACTTTAGCGCTAATAACCCAAGCGCAATCAAGATGTTAAGTTAAACAAGATCATGCAGGAAAAAAAAATTCGTCCATACTCAATAGATCATTAAGAAAAATTTGAGAATATCGCTCTAATATGTCGACAGAACTATTAATTGCCCTGCAATTTATTATGATTTTGGTAATCGCAGTTATCATGCTTTTACTGATTTTGTTGCGACAAAAAAACACCATTAACCAGTTAAAACAGATACTTACTGATGTAAAAGACGATATCAGTGGTAATAATCTAACAGGTTACTTGCAGCTGGAAATCGATGACACCACAGCCCACTGCAAACAAGAAACTATTGTTCTAAAACCAGATTTGGCGCCGGAAGATATGGCCATTTCTTTGCGCTACTTAGTATTACAAGCAGAATTAGCGTTAATCCAGGATCATGTTGGATCAGAAAACACTCCTTGGCGGGAAAAAATCAAAAACTATGTTCTGCTCTCAGAGAAAGTTACCGATATCATCAAACAGCGCATAGATCACGCCACGAAAACACTTAATGAATCCCACAACAAGGAAATAGCGGAAAAAGACGAAAATATAACGGCCCTTGAAGAGTTGAAACAAGAGCATCAGAAACGACTGGCTGATCTAAAACCGTTACAAGAATTTATTGATATTTCAGGTCAAGACGATATCTCACGCAATGAATTGGAACAAAGTCTACATAAAGCTTTGCTCTCTATTTGTGAAAATTTCTCCAATACGGAAAGTTTTCGAGAATTAGTGTTTTTAATTCATGAAGCCTATAACGAAGGGCAAACCTCCCTTTCTGGTGATCCAAAATCAGATTCTGCTAACACTCTGAATCAAAATATGGACATTTTGAACAACATTATCGACCACCAAAAAACCGTTATTAGAAAGCTTAAGGATAAAGTATCTACCCTGAAAATCGATGATAGCGACTTACATAATGCGTTTAGTGAGTTGGAAAAAGATATAGAGCAAACCAGCCTACAGCTGGAAGCCATAAGTGCCGAGCCAGCTTCCGCCTTCCAGGCAACATCCGAAATCAGCAAAGATGTCAGTGAAATATTGGAACAGTTTATTGAAGAAAGTGCAGTAATGGTGGAAAAAATCCATACGCTTAGCAACCAAAACAAGCTTTTAGAGAAAGAAAAGAAAGCATTAGAAGAATCTATATCTCAATCGGCCAGCGGCGGCGATGCTTCAGATGACAGCCTAAAATTGTTGCTGGATGAAAAAGATAAAGAGCTACTTTCACTACAGAAAAGTCTGACTGAACTAGAAGAGAAATATTTAACTTTGTATCAAAGCCAATCCGACTCTGGTGTGAACTAAGCCCTA
>JBFKSL010000546.1:0-3206 GCA_041626995.1 Ketobacter sp.
CCAGCATTGTTGCTGCGGCACCTGCATTGGAGGCAGACACCCCTGACTCAAGCATTAGCGACGGCGAGCTTGCAGTACGAGCCTACAAACAGATTGCCGGCGTTGAGTATGCTGCCTACTTTTATCGCGGCTACTTCAAAACACCCGAAGCGTTCGATTTTGAAACCGGCCAGCTTTACTTTCCCAAATTAAGTAGCATTGGCGCAAGCGCCAGAGCCTCGATCTTAAACGGCATTGGTAATGTGGAGTATGCGTATTGGAACTCCAGAGAAAGCGATTCCGGTGATAACCCTTGGGTTCCAAATTCACAATCCCAATTCTTACTGGGATACGAAACAGAGATCATTCGTAATCTCACTGCAAACTTTCAATATTATGTTGAATATATACATGATTATGAGAAGCGTAAGGCATCTACCCCCACCAAAGACGCACGACCACGGGAAATTCGACAACTATTCACTACTCGATGGACGCTGCTGACCCAGCAATCCAATTTAGTTTATTCCGCTTTTTTATTCTATTCACCATCAGATCGTGATTTTTATTTGATTCCCAATGCGATGTATCGATTGGGTGACGCCTGGCAGTTTAATGCTGGCGCAAACCTATTGGGAGGCAAACACGATTACACGCTATTCGGCCAGATGGAGACCAACTCAAACATTTACATTCGAGCAAAATACCTATTCTAGGAGGTAGCTATGACTATTAACGAAGGCTTACGATTTGCCGCTGGCTTTTTTACACTACTCAGCGTGCTATTAGGCATTTATGTGCATGAATATTGGTTCTTCTTCACGGGCTTTGTGGCCTTAAACCAAATTCAGTCGGCATTTACCCATTGGTGTCCCATGATGTGGATTTTAGAAAAGGCTGGGCTTCGTAAAGAAGTGACTATAGACTGAAACTCATACAAAAAGCGCTACAACCCAATGACTGTAGCGCTTTTTATTTATCGCAAACTGCCATTAATCGCTTTGAGCGCTTGACTGCCAGGACATAACTCGTCATCTACCAACGAGTTCAACGGCTTGGTATTCGTATTCAACAATTGATGAGTATCACTGGCATCGGGCTCAACGTACAACAAACCAGTAAGCACTTCACCTTTTTGTTTATACTTTTCTATTTCCGCCAGAGCTTCCCAGCGGCTGGTTCGATCAAAATAACCATCATCCTTGTGGAAATGCAGTACAGAACCATCATGCAAGGTGACTTCCTGAGTTTTACCAGGCTCATACTCCACACAAATTTCTTCTTTCATGGGAATAAAGTCGGTCTTACCCGTTTGCTGCATGTGCTCACGCACGTAATCAAAACTCTTCATTGACCCAGGATGATTATTGAAAGTAACACAAGGAGAAACGATATCGATAAAAGCAAAGCCTTTATGAGACATAGCTGCTTTTAACAAAGGAACCAACTGCTTTTTATCGCCAGAAAAGCTCCTCGCAACAAACGTTGCACCCAGCTGCAATGCTACTGACGCTAGATCAATTGGCTCATATAGATTCTCTTCACCTTTCTTAGATTTTGAACCAAAATCCAAAGTGGCAGAGTTTTGCCCTTTAGTCAGACCATACACCCCATTGTTTTCCACTATATAGAGCATATTCAATTGGCGGCGAATCACATGAGCAAACTGCCCCATTCCAATGGAAGCAGTATCGCCATCACCAGATACGCCGATATAAAGCAGATCTCTGTTAGCCAATGCCGCGCCAGTGGCAACTGATGGCATTCTGCCATGAACAGAGTTAAAGCCATGAGACTGACTTAAGAAATAAGTGGGAGACTTAGAAGAACAGCCGATTCCCGACATCTTCGCCACTTTGTGGGGCTCAACATTTAACTCCAAACAGGCCTGAATAATGGCACTACTGATAGAGTCGTGCCCACAGCCAGCACACAGCGTAGAAATGGCACCCTGATAGTCTTTACGGGTATAACCCAAATCATTCACAAACAATCGTGGATGCTTGGTGTTTGGGCGTGCATATGACATTGATACTTCCTACTTAAAACAATTCTTAACGTTTGCCAGCAGCCTTTAAAGGCGTAGGCTCATGTACTTTTTGGCAGATTTCATCGGCAATCAGCGATGCAACAATGGGTAAACCATCATAACTTAATACAGAAACCAGCTTTTCAGCGTCCGCACCCAATTCATTCATCAACAATGTTCGCATTTGCCCGTCGCGGTTTTGCTCCACAACAAATACTGTTTTGTGGTTGCTAATAAAATCACGTACATCATCGTTGAATGGAAATGCTCTAATGCGTAATGTATCCACTTTCACATTATTGTCTGACATTAAGTGCAGCGCTTCGTCCATGGCAAAGCCTGTAGTACCGTAATAGATCACACCAATATCTGTTTTCTTATCCGCCGACTTTAAATCAGGCTTCGGCACATACTGTTCTGCAGTTTTAAACTTACGAATAAGCCTTTCCATGTTCTCCACATAGACTTCACCTTTCTCGGTGTACACTGCATAAGGATCCCGCGAAGTCCCCCGAGTAAAGAATGCCCCCTTCTCAGGATGAGCGCCAGGATAAGTGCGATAGCAAATACCATCACCATCCACATCCAGATAACGACCAAATTTTTCTACTTGATCCAATCCTTCAGCATCCAATACTTTGCCACGATCATATCTGCGCTCATCATCCCACTCCAATGGCTCACTCATGCAATCGTTCATGCCTAACTCAAGATCAGTAAGCATGATAACCGGCGTTTGCAAGCGATCAGCCAAATCAAAAGCATCAGCAGTCATGTCAAAACATTCTTTAGGGTCAGATGGAAATAACAGCACATGCTTGGTATCACCATGGGACGCATAAGCGCACAACAACACATCTGACTGCTGCGAGCGAGTGGGCATACCTGTGGAAGGGCCAGCCCGTTGCACATCGATCAGCACAGCGGGCACTTCAGCAAAATAGGCCAGCCCTAAAAACTCACTCATCAACGACACACCAGGACCACTGGTGGCAGTAAACGCCCGCGCACCATTCCAACTGGCACCAATCACCATACCCATGGCTGCCAGCTCATCTTCGGCCTGAATAATGGCGTAGTTGTTGGCACCAGTACCTGGGTCAATACGCAATCGCTTACAATAGGTGGCAAACGCATCCACCACAGATGTAGATGGTGTAATGGGATACCAACCTGCAACGGTTGCGCCCGCATAAAC
>JBFKSL010000547.1:0-3198 GCA_041626995.1 Ketobacter sp.
AGTAGCCGATTGGGTGCTTTTTGTTTTTCGAGCTCCACGGTAGCGTAACGAATGGCGGCTCCCATGCGGGTATAAAGCCCTGGGCGAATAGCTTTAATTCTACCGCGCACTTTGTTATCCAGTGCTTCTTTAAAATTTTTCATCGGGTAGTAACGAATATGATGGCGGTGCTTCGACGAAAAGCCTGCTATGGCGTATTGATCACCGGTAGCATCCATGGCTTCACTCATAATAAATAAGCCATCACGAATAATATCAATCACGCAGTGTTCGTTATCCACCGCTGCTTCGGTGGAAAGCGATAAATCTGCCAATAATAAGCAGCTTAAGTTTCGGTTATGCCGTTGCACTTCTTTAAATAAGCCGCTATCAGCATCCCTTTGGCCGAGTTTCCAACGTACCACGGTATCCAAATAAGCATCCCAGTCAATCTCACTTCCTTGGGGTTGTTGTTTTAGCCATTGTTTGTTTAATGCTAGGTGTTCGAAGAAGGCGCGTACGTGGGCAACGGGTTTGCGTAGATGTGCAGGCAACGAGGTGGGCTCGCTATTTTTAATGCCCATGAACTGAATGTTGCAGTAACCTTCCAAGAGTGTTTGTTTTTTATAGTCCCATTCCGGAGTCGTGATTCCAGTATGAAATAAGTTGTCGTCATAATCAGAAGAGGGCAAATCCAAATCAAACTTCAGGCGCTGTTTTACCTGACCACTTTGATTGGATATGGCAATCTCATCCAAATCATTTGCGGCTTTTTCAGCGCCTAGATCCTCGTCGTCTTCATGGGGACGATCAACATTAACAAATTCCGCCCAGGAAAACAGACTTTCTAAGCGGAAGGCTAACAACCCTTCATCAGATTTGTTGTGGTCCGTATGTTTGGCTTTGCGAGCATGCTTGTTTTCTACATCGATAACGGTATTGGTTTCTGCTTCAATGTTATTGGGTGGCGTGGAGCGTTTTGCTTTTTCCTCGGGAGGAATTGGGTGTAGCCAAATGGGAACCGGTTCCAGTGAGCGAGGGTCTGCCTCTAGATTGTCAGTGCAATGAGGATCGAGTATACATTCCCGTAACGTTTGCTCTGCCTGCTTTAGTGCATCAGAACCGGAGAGGTGGCGTTGGGAGATATGGGCCTGAGCCAGCTTTGTGTAAACTGTTTTCAAACCCGGCCAACGTGATAGGGTATGTTGCACCTGTTGTTGGCAGCGTAAAAGCCAGTTTTCGTTTTGGTTATCCTGAATTTGGTTTGCCGCCAGGGCGGATAACCACAAATACAGCTGTTCGTTGAGCTTGATTTCTGGGAACAGTGCAATGCTAGCAGGTAAGTGAAGATGCTCGCTGTCACACCAGGCCAATTGAACCTGCCATTCCTGCCCGGCGATTTTTGCCAGTAAAGAACGCTTTGCACGCCATTCTTCACGACTTGCCGCTTTAATGGTTAACGCAGGCTCACCACCAAATGCATGAAAATAGAGCGCCACTTTCTTTTGTACGGATTTTAATTCAACCCTGGCTTCTTCATATTCAGGGTGGGCAGCCCGGGTTATCCAACGATGCCATATTTTTCCGACAGCTTCTTCCATTTATGAGCCCCACCAGCTACTAGCGTGAAAAAAAGAAAACGGTTTACCGCCGCTGATACGTGCATAACCGAGCACGCCAATTAAAATCAATACTGAATGGCACACAGTGAAGTAGGTGATAAGAAAAGCCCAAGTATAAGGCGACTGTAGACCACCAATGAACAAAACCACTACGCTTACAACGGCCAGTAATAAGCCAGCGAAAATGCTGGCAAATATTGAATCACGAATTTGAAGGCAGGCGTTGTGCAATAATAGCATTCGTGCTTTTCGCCAAAGTAAGGCTTGAATTAGGAAACCCAAAACTGGAAGAAAAGTAATGTTTAAGGTGTAAAATACATACGCCCTTGCTGCGAACTTTTGCTCTTGCTCGTTCAAGGTAGGAATCATGTTAGCTGTCCATGATGGCTGTAATGACATCCATCAGTGCGTCCACGGTGTTCTCATCGTCCGACAATGGTTCGGCAATAGCGGCACGGCAAGCTGTTTTCCAAGGCAAGCCACTATCGATTAAGTTGGCACAATACACTAATAGCCGCGTAGAAACAGATTCCTCGAGGTCGTGATCTTGTAGGCGGCGTAATGCTGCGGCTACTTCAACCAGCAAGGATGCGGTGTTGGCGTTAACCTTGGTTTCATTGGTGATAATTTCCCGTTCAAGTTTTGCTGAAGGAAAATTAAAACGCATGGCAACAAACCGTTGCCGGGTGGAAGGTTTCATGCCTTTGAAAATATTTTGATAGCCGGGGTTATAGGAAACCACTAGCATAAAATTATTAGGAGCCTTTAAATTCTCTCCGGTGCGCTCAATGGGGAGTTCGCGCCTGTCATCTGACAGTGGGTGCAATATAACGGTGGTATCTTTTCGTGCTTCCACCACCTCATCTAGATAACAAATGCCGCCATTTCTGACTGCTTGGGTTAATGGCCCATCCATCCACTGGGTGTTGCCATCTTGTAATAAATGTCGTCCAACCAAATCCGTTGCGGTTAAATCATCATGGCAGGCTACCGTGTAAATAGGCAAGTTCAACTTGGCTGCCATGTAACGTACAAAACGGGTTTTACCACAGCCTGTGGGGCCTTTAAGTAGCACGGGTAGTTGATGCTGATAGGCATGCTCGAACAGGGTTACCTCATCACCTTGCGGTGCATAAAAAGGTAAGGGCTGTTGGTGTAAAGATGAATTCATAACTTACTCGAAAGGCATGGCCTGCTTACCCACTGGGTAAGCAGGCAGTGTGATTAACTTGCGGAAGCTGCTTCGTTGGAGGTGGTTGCACTTTCTCCTTTGATAAAGAAGCTAACGATGTAGAGCACTAGGCCAATGGCAAACACTACGCCGGATACCTCTCGCATCCAGTAGAAGATGGCCACTTGATCTTGTGTCGCCATAAAGGACATGGCGTCTGGCTGATAGCGTTGTAACCATACTTGCAGTACACCAGCACCGGTTAAGAACAAGGTGATGAATACCATGGCTACTGTCATTAACCAGAAGCTCCACATTTCCACCACTTGAGCGCGATTGCTCATGGCGCTGCCAATTCCACGTAATTTGGGCATGGCGTAGGAGATGATGGTTAATACGATCATGGCGTAAGCACCATAAAAGGCC
>JBFKSL010000548.1:0-3196 GCA_041626995.1 Ketobacter sp.
CATCGGTGGCGATGACCACTTCCTTGGCAGAGCTTAAACTGGCTTGCTCAAACACCCTCTGAATCATGGGTTTGCCAGCAATATCCTGCAGGGGTTTTCCGGGTAATCGAGTGGAAGCGTAACGCGCAGGAATAATAACGCGATAATCTGTCATGTTGGATTCTCAGTAACGATGTTGGTGATGTGCTGTAAATTGATTTAACCGGTCGATTATAACATCAATCAGCCCATCCTGAATCTGAGCAGAAATAGGTAGATAAGCGCCTTTCAAATGGCTAAAACGGCGTAGTTTTACGGCGTCTTTCTCGGTGGTGACGATAAACTGGTTCTCCAAGCCCTCCAAATCCAACTCACTATAGTCATGATGGTCATCAAAGGCTTTGGGTTGGTGTTTAATGCCCAGTTGATCGAGAGTTTGGAAGAATCGCTCGGGGTTACCGATGCCTGCGACACTGGCCACGCCTTCCACAAGCTCATTATCCTTCAGTATTTGGTCAGACTGGGCATTAAAAGGTATCAAGGCACCGGGTTGGATTTGCATGGTAAAGCAATGGGGCTGTAACTCTTGTAGCCGGTTCACCAACGTCTGAGACTGGGAGCCAGCGCTGTTCACCACAACCGCATCCACTTGCTCCAAACGCTGCACGGGCTCTCTTAAAGGCCCCATCGGCAGTAGATTGCCGTTACCCACTCCACGCTGGCCATCCACCACGGCCAGTTCGAAAGTACGAGACAATGGATAATGCTGCAAACCATCATCACTAATAACCACATCCACATTGGCTTCCGCCAGTAACGCTTTTACAGCTTGGGTACGATTAGGGTCCACCACCACAGGCACGCCGCTACGCAGATGAATCATGAGAGGCTCATCGCCCACCACACTGGCGTCATCGGTTTCACTCACGCAATGGGGATAATTGGCAGCGTTACCGCCGTAACCTCGGCTTACCACGCCGGGTTTAAAGCCCCGCTGTTGCAACTGTTCAATCAACCAAATAGTTACTGGGCTTTTACCGGTGCCGCCCACACTGATATTGCCTACCACAATCACGGGGAGCGGCGCATGGTAGGCAGCGGCCTCACCATTCCAGTATTGATTTCGGCGGCGTTTGGAAATAAAAGCGAAGAGTAATGAAAGGGGCCAAAACAACCAGGAAAGCAAACGGCCAGAGAGTGTCTGGCCGTACCACATCCAATTAAAGAAGCCCGTTAACACAGGAAATCCGTATTATTCCGGCTGCTGAGCTGTGAGCCGTAAACGGGTAAAGCCCAACTGCCCAGACACGTCCATGGCCGTCATCACCGCTTGATGAGGCGTGTTGGCGTCTGCAGTAATGATCAGTGGTATTTCTACATCACCTTTGGATACATCCTTCAGCGCTTTAGCCAAAGTTTCCGTATCACGATTAACCAGCCGCTGATGATTTACCGCATACTCCCCTTCAGCACTGATTTCCACCTCAATAAACTCCACTGCTTCACTGGCCGCTTCGGCCACGGCTTCTGGCAGCTCCACCGTCAACTCCCGCTCACGGGTAAAAGTGGTGGATACCATAAAAAAGATCAGCAACAGAAAGACAATGTCGATAAGCGGTGTGAGGTTTACACCCACCTCTTCCACCGGTTGACGTTGAAACTTCACCCTTTGCCGCCCTCGCTGCTTTCTGCTTCACGATCGCCATGGATCACGTCTACCAACTTGATGGCATCCTGCTCCATTAAAATGGTGATTTCATCGATGCGACGACTAAAAAAACGATGGAAGAATAAGGCTGGAATAGCAACAACCAAACCCGCTGCGGTGGTGTATAAGGCTTCAGAAATACCCCCAGCCAAAATGGCCGCATTACCCGAGCCTTCAAGTACGATGGCGTTGAAAACCTTGATCATACCCACAACGGTTCCCAACAAGCCCAGCAAAGGGGCTACCGCGGCAATGGAACCCAACAGATTGAGAAAGCGTTGCATCTCATGAATTTCGTGTGTAGCCGTATCCACAATGGATTCTTTCATGATATCGCGACCATGCTTGGCATTAATCAGGCCGGTAGCCAGTACTCGCCCCAAAGGTGAGGAGTCGCGCAGCTCCTTCACTTTTTTGCCATCCATCTGGCCGTTTTTAACCCAACCCCACACTCGGCTAATTAAGCTGCGCGGACTGATTTTGTTCACTCGCAATGCCCAAAGCCGTTCTACTATGATGGCGGTGGCCAAGATGGAACACAAAATGATGGGGTACATCACCAAGCCACCAGATAAAATCAAATCAAGCACTCGCACGCGCTGTAATCTCCTCTTTTTAAACCGTTTTTTAACTGTTTCCTAATCTAGCACACTGTAGCATCTTTTGTGGGAGTGTACCTTGATTGGATCTCATTTTGTTATTTCTTTAACCAAATGCGCATCGCTATCTATTGGGTAATATCGGTAGGTTCCCGACTTTACGGTGGCAACCTCAATATTGAATACATTCAATTGCTGCTGCACCTCATCGGGCATGGGTTTGAGGGCAACAATATCCGCTTCGTATTGGCTGACAAGCGTCAGTAGCTGCGCATCTAGCTGGTGTTTTTTTGCAGGAAACAGAATGATCGTTTCATTACCCAATAATGGCTGCTGCTTAAGTGCAGTCGCTTGAGAGCGCTTGCTGGAAGTTGGCCAAATTAGCCACGCCTTATCATCTCGCTCTAGCCTCACAGCGCAATGCTTAGGGTAACGGGCATCTTTGAATATGGTGACCAGGTAGGGGCTGATCTGTAGCTGAGCTTCATCACAAAGATTTTGATATTGCACACTACTAATCATCGGTTGCCCCAAAAAACCTGTTTCAAAATGATATTGCGTTAGCAATAAGCCCTCTCCCAACCACCACTTATCAACATGATTATATGAAGCATCCCGTGGCAGGGTAATCCCCCAATAATCCAACCATTGTTGTTGCCATTTCGGTAATAATTGCGGCCATTGGCTATGGGAAATAACCGAGATCTGATTGGCATCCTGCAGAATCACTCTGGGGGAAGTATGACCGGCAATATATACCCCATCTTCAGGAGCTTTAATTAATAGCAACGGCAACATCAGAAATGGGCTAAATAAACGTCCAGGCAACCCTGCTGTGCAGGCCCACACCACCCCAACATAGGCCAGTGTCATGGCGACAGCAGTTTGCGGCCCTATTTTGAACAGGCCG
>JBFKSL010000549.1:0-3188 GCA_041626995.1 Ketobacter sp.
ATAAAGAATAATGATAACAAGCGAAGCCAAAGATATAAGTAACAAGCTTCATAAAGCCATAGTGTCCGTTGGTACCAATATTGATCCCGAAATAAATTTAAAACGAGCAAAGGATATACTAGAGTCAGAGTTGAACTTTTTAGATGAAGCTACCGTGATTCAAACGAGGCCGGATGGCTATCAAGATCAACCTGATTTTTTAAACGGCGCATATTTATTGGCGACAGATATGGGTTATGACGATTTTAACCTCTACCTAAAAAGCGTTGAAAACCGCATGGGCAGGATAAAAGGCCCCATTAAATCTGGTCCGCGTTGTATTGATTTAGATATCATAGTTTGGGATAACAAGGTGGTGCACGATGACTATGTGCAAAAAAAACATTATGTGGTCACTCCAGTGAATGAGCTTTTGCAGGCCAACCATATAGAGTTGGTTCCGTAGTTTTCTACAACTATGATACTTGATGCTAAGTCAATCCATTCTGCATTGCTGCGAACATCCAACGAATTACTGGACGAAAGTGTACAGTCTGCCATTGTTTTGGATTTAAATAGTCTTGAATCATTGAGCGATGATGTCGTTTCTCAGGTAGAACAATGGTATAAGCAGCAACCTTGTCCTATTGTAGGTTTTGGGTCGTCTCAATCTACCACAACTCGCTGTGTTGATGTTGTTGTAGAAAGCGAAAAAGAGGTCAAAACTGTGCTGCGTCGAATAGGGGGTAACCCCCAAGCTGCCACAGTGTTGGTTCAGGTGTTACGAACAGCTGAAGGCTTGCCTTATGAAGATGGTTTGGTGATTGAGTCATTAGGGTATTCCACTTTGCAAGCAGGACAAGAGTTTAAACAGTGGTTGGCCACATACCAATCTAAAAAACCAGTTGCTCCTCATGTTGAAAGCGGTGAGCCTGTGCTGTTGGATAGGAAAGGCAATCAGTTAACTATTACATTAAACCGACCAGAAAATAATAATTCCTATACGGTTGAAATGCGTGACGCATTAGTGGATTCGATTAGATTTGTGCAGTTAGATAAGGATATCCGCGAGGTTTATGTAAAAGCGAATGGCCGAAGCTTTTGTAGCGGGGGAGAGTTAACGGAGTTCGGGTCTGTTAGTTCTCCCACTTTAGGGCATTTAGTGCGTAGTCAGATTTCACCGGCAAGATTATTGCTCTCCATGGCGGATCGTTTCCATTTTCATTTGCACGGCGCTTGTGTGGGAAGTGGTATTGAAATACCTGCTTGCGCAGGTAAAGTTACAGCTGATTCAAAAACGGTTTTTTGGCTGCCAGAACTGGCTATGGGGTTAATTCCTGGTGCAGGTGGGTGTGTGAGCATCTCGCGCAGGATCGGTCGACATAAAACTGCCTATATGGTGCTAATGAATAAAAAAATTAGTGCGGAAAAAGCCTTGGAGTGGGGGCTTATTGATGACATTTTAGAGCATGGGGAATAGTGATTTCTGTTTTTCTGTATATTGGATTTCCACCACTTACTGTTATTTGAACATCATTGCTGGTTAAGCGGGTTCTAACTTGTCGCCAAGGAAATTTCATTAAGCATAAGTCTGCATTCATTCCTGTTTTAATTTGGCGTAATTTTCCTGGTGCACTCAATTCACCCAAATATAATGATAACGCTTGTTCTGGTGAAACGCTTTCCTCTTTCCCGATTATTTTTCCAGATTCGGTTTTTCGGTTTACCGCAGCATGCATGCTAGACCACGGATCGGCAGATCCAAAGGGCGCGTCTGAGCCTGCTGCTATTGGAATCTCCCAATTAAAAAATGTGCCACATCGGTAAAGATTTGGATGACCCAGTTTATCAATTTCTTGAAGATAGGTTTCGCCTTTTTCCTGAATGAAATGGGGTTGTGATACTACTGTTACGCCGAGCTTCTTAATTACCTCTAACGTGTGCATAGGCGTTATGGAGGCGTGTTCGAGTCTATCGCCTTGTATGGTGCCTGCTTCTTCAAGCGCTGCAAGACTAAACATTAGCTCGATTTCTGTAACGCAGTGAATAGCCACGGGAATATTTGCGTTATGACTTGATTTAATGCGTTCAATTAGCTCGTATAAGTCCGGCAGACGGTTTTCATGTAAATGGATTTTAACCGGTCCCGGAATAATCATATTAGATGGTTGGCAATAAAAAGAAGAGCAGCGAGCCAGTTGAACCTTCTGTTTAATGGCGTTGCATGATATTAGATTTTCGTATGTGCTAAACGTGTCTAAATTATTTGATGGAGTGAGGTCGGAAAATCCGGTTACGCCATAACTGGCAAGTTTTTCACTTGCCAGTTCGGTTGCGGGAAGGTTTCGGCCGAGAAGCTTTGCCAAAGTTCTATCTGCATCAAAAAAACGACCGTTAGATAAGCTTTCCGCCGACAGCAAAGGGCTAATAGGCTGTTGCTCAATTGCTTGCTTCAAAATCGCCAGCCCGGCTGAATTAAAAATCCATAATCGACCGCTTCTATGTTGAATTCTAAGCGGGCGCTGTGGACAATGCGCGTCAAGCCAGTGGCAGTTTATTTCACCTGCAACACTTTCATGGTAGCCAATGCCTCTTAGCCAGTGTGATCCGGCCGGTTGCTGTTGCAGAAGTTTTCCTAATCCGTCGCCATTGATTACTGCTGCGGGGCTGCAATTGATTGAGGCTAATGCGGCGGCATAACTTAAAAAGTGAATGTGATGATCGTGTAGGCCAGGTAGAAGGGCGCCGCCTTCCGCATCCAGATACTTTTCACCTGTGCGAGGCGACAACTGGCCTAATTCTGTAATGACGCCATTTTTAATGCGTAGGTCTGAAAGGCCTACCTGGTATACCTCTGCATTTTTTATCAGCATTGTTTTTAATTGACTATTATTTTTATATTTTGAATCTAACACAGAAGTAATGAAGCGTCAGTTATTTGTTTGTGTCTATTGCGTTGACTCGTTATTATTTGTAAAGCATTGAATTGGTGGGGAACCTGAGAGTGGAAAAAGAGCTTCTAAATAAACATGGTCAAAAAATGGGGCGCAAGGGCTTGATCATGAGAAAGCGCATTATGGATAAAGTGCTTGAATTGATTAAGGATTCTTCCTATAAGGATTTGACTGTTGCTGATGTGGCTTATGAGGCTGGGACTTCAACTTCTACATTTTATGTCTACTTTTCGGATATCGAAGATGTGTTGTTTG
>JBFKSL010000550.1:0-3188 GCA_041626995.1 Ketobacter sp.
GACAATCACGTTCACACCCCATGCCTACGGTATACACTGGCGAAAGATAGGAATTAGCCGTTGTTATTACCAACTGGCCGTGAATTTTATTGGCTAGCTCTGCCGCTAACTGATTCGCTCCGCCCTCATGACCGGAAAGCAATGGAATCACAAATTGGCCTTGTTCATCCAACACCAACACAGGGGGGTCAGTGCGTTTGCTATCTAACACTGGTGCCAGTGTGCGCACCACAATGCCCGCGGCACAGATAAAAACAAGGGGTTCACCTTGCTGAAATGCCTGTTGTACCTTTTCTGCAAACGGTTGTGGTTTAAACCAAACCTCCGCGCCCGCTAATTGCGCCTCAATGTGTTGAGCTAATAATAAACCGGCATCGGTTAATGCGATGATTTTCATTACGCGCCCACCCTCGATTCTGGAAGAACAACAAATAATGAAAAATAGGGCCCTGGCTCATTAGCCAAAGTAGTAACATCTTCTACCAACTTTTGATTGTCGCGTCCGATGTATTCCAGATAGCGCGCATGATCAATGCGGCCCGTTTCTGACAATTGAGCCAAAATTCGTGGCCTTGCTTGACCGGCCTTCATGATAACAATGCTCGAATGATTCACTAATGCATTACAAATTTCTTCATCACTGTGACGACCACTTACGACCACAAACGACTCTTTCAACAAAGTAAGCGGTTGCAATAAAGCAGAAGAAGCCGCCATCACAGAAGATATTCCAGGTACAGCTTCACACTTGTAATCGTCACACAGGCGCTGCAACAAATAAGAAAACGACCCAAAAAACAACGGATCACCTTCGCATAAAAACACCACATCAAGGCCCTGTTTCAAATAGCCTGCAATTGCCTCAGCACCTTCATCATAAGCCTGATTTGCAAGACTGCGATCCTCCAGCATGGGCATCACAATTGCAATATCTATGGCTGCATCATTTCGGGAAGCCAAAGCATCGCAAGCTATCTTTTTCGCATGAGAATGATTAGAGGAACTCGTAAGATAGGCTATTACCGGCACCTGTTGTATCAAGCGATAGGCTTTAATGGTAAGCAAATCAGGATCACCAGGGCCAATGCCCACTCCGTAAAATACGCCGCGTTCCCTCCGAGCTTTCATCATACCTTCGCTCCTTTATCAATTTCATTTGATGTTCTCTTGATAAAGGAAAACAACTGCACGGGAAGTTGTGGACGCATCAATAATTCCCCGGCAAGTACATCACTTCTGCGAACGGACAATTCCATAATGTCAGCCTTACTATCCTGCTCATTAACTCGCCGCCGATGAAATTCTAACAAGGTTAATCGAGTGAATTCCGTTACAGCGCTTGCCACCAGCACACCTTTTTCTTCCAGAATATTCCAACATTGGGTTAATAGATCAGGCAGAGCGCCGTCACTACCCCCAACAAATATTTTGTTGGGTTTTGGCAAGCCTTCTAAGGCATTGGGTGCACGCCCCTCAATAACATGGAGATTATCTTCCACTCCGAATCGAGTACGATTAGCATTAAGACAACTCAATCTAGAAGCATGATGTTCAATGGAAAATACGCTTGCATGAGCAGCCCAATAGGCACTTTCCACCGACACACCGCCGCAACCAGCTCCAACATCCCACAAGCAATCATTGGCCTGCGGCGATAGCAAAGACAAAATTGCCAAACGAACCTCACGCTTGGTGAGCATACCCTTACCGGGTTCCTTGTCAGTAATAAATAAGTGGTCACTAAAACCGGGAAATGCAGGTCGATACGCAGTAACACCTTTCACATGAATTGCTGAAACCTGTAATGAATCAAACTCTAACTGCGTGCTTTCAAGCAGCTGGTCTGCACTATAGTGGGTTACCCTTTCATCACTGTAGCCTAGTTTCTCACATACACAGATTTGCGATTGCGGAAACCCAGCTTCCACACAATATCGAGCCAATGTGGCAGGCTGGCTGTACTTATCGGTAAGAATAAGCAGTCGCACATTGGGTTTTAAATAACGGGAAAGTCTTTGTACTGGCCGACCATGCAAACTCAAAACCTCAACATCCTGAAGTGACCAACCCAGCCGGTGACAAGTGGCCTGAATGCTTGAAATTCCAGGATAAAAGGTTACTCGCCCCTGCTGAATCGCACCTTGAAAGTGTTGGGTCAGCCACTTACCGATGCCAAAAAACAGAGGATCTCCAGACGCCAGCAAACTGATAGAAGAGACAACCTCTTGCACTTCGTTATCTAGCCGCTCCTGCAATAAGGGTTTCAACTCAGATAATTTAGGCAAAAACAATTTTTGTTGATGATCATGTAATTGATGCTCAACCATTTTCAACTGCCGCTCTGAGCCAATAATCAGCATTGAATTATGCAAAGCTTCAAGCGCCTGTGGTTCCAGCACCGCTGTTTCCTGCACCCCTAAACCAATCACATGCAACATTAGTAACGTTCACCTCTATTGCAACGCAATAACGCGTTACAACTGGCGGCGGTTACGGCACTGCCACCCTGCCTTCCCAATAAGGTAATGCACTCAATCCCAAGACGTTCGTAATGATCCCACAGCGCCTGTTTCGATTCAGCGGCACCCACAAACCCCACCGGCATGCCGATAACCAAGGCAGGTTTATCTGCGCCCTGCGCTAACATTTCTAACAAGCGGAATAATGCAGTGGGTGCATTACCAATCAACACCACACTGCCCTTTAAATAAGGTTTCCACAGCTCCAAAGCCGCCATAGAGCGAGTTTCTCCGGCTTGTTTTGCAATCAGAGCTGTTTGAGAATCGTTTAGAAAGCACAGAGGCTGCTCTTCAATCATGCGTTTGGTAATACCCTGTTTTACCATCTCTACGTCGCATAAAATCGGTTTGTTTTGCGCCAAAGACTTGCGCCCTGCATCACATGCATTCACACTAAAACGTACTTTGTTCGCCAGCTCTGGCATACCGAGACTATGCACAACCCGCATAACCACTTGTTGTTCATCGTCACTAAACAGCGCCAAATCGGTTAATTCACGAATCATCTCAAAACTGTTTTTCTCAATAGTCTGAGGGTCCGCTTCGTATTCAAACGTCATGCTTTTCACTTTTGCGTTGATATAACCAGTTTTCTATCGCTTTAATCAAAGATTCTAAATCATGAAACACATTAATAACCTTCGGTAGTTTCGGTCTTTGCAACATATA
>JBFKSL010000551.1:0-3173 GCA_041626995.1 Ketobacter sp.
CATTACGCAATTGCAAGCGAAACCAAAAGGTATTGGTGTCAAAACCAAAACCCGGCACGTCTTGCTTGTGTTCTTTCCAATTTATATGGGGAGAAAATTGATCTTCAATGATGTCTTCAATGGTATAGGATTGAGAATACTGACTAACATAATCAATATAGGGAGAAACATTCAGCTGCGCGACATCCTGCTGTAACGAAATTACTCGCGAGGAAGCAGCCCACAAAACAGACGGCAGCAATATGGCAAAAAGAAAAAAACACGCAACCAAACCGGCGCGAAAACGACACACCCTTTATAACCCCTTGAAGACAATACCTGAAATCATTTAGGTAACTGTTCCTTTGTCCTTGTATTTGTTTCCATCATAATCTACTAAGCTATCGAGAAGTTGACCCATCTCTAGCATAAGGCTATTTTTAAACCAGGTGAACTTGCTCAGCTTACTATCACCCCTGAATAGAGGATTTATCATGGATGATCAACGCATCGAACCACGTACTCATTTAATATACTACCTACGGGTTTATGAACCCAATAACAGCTCGCTGTTTGGTCACGTAGTGGATATATCCAAGCACGGCATGCTGATTACCAGCGATAAGCCCATGCAAACAAACACTCAATATACGTTGGAAATTGAAGATGTCTCCACATTGGACGACATGAACACCGTTGACGTTCAAGTTGAATGCCGTTGGTGCCAGGGGGATGATAGCAATTCCCTGTTCGATGCAGGCTTTCGTCTGGTGAACCCCTCTCACCAAATGAACGAGATGGTAGAAGCCTACCAATAAACCACTCAGGCCAAACCATGCCATAGAAATTCTCCAATCCAGGCTGATTGTGTCCACAATCAGCCGCTCCCTCACTGATATTTCAATAAAATTCAAACCATTGAATACAGCGTATACTGTTGCTCTTATCTCAGCCAGAAAATTGACAAAAAAAATTATTTTTTATTTAAAAATCATAACTGTTTGTTTTTATTGGACTTAGCCTCAAAAAGAATACTATTTGACCAATCTAATAAGAGGGGCCAATTTATCGGTGGTAGCTGCCCTTTTTAATAGGTTACTCACAAACTTATCCACAGAAGCTGTGGAAAACCACAAAACTTGCATATCCCAAATTTTGTGCTAAAAACAATTCAAAACAGCCCTTACCACCTTAGGAAAACCGCTTTACGTTTAACCCACCACCAATGGAAAAGGAGGCAAACTTCTCAGCAACAGCTTTCCATAACGCTTCTCAATGATGCGCCGATCCAATATCACTACTTCACCTTTATCCTCTTCGGTTCTCAGCAAACGCCCCACTGCCTGTTTTAATCGAATAGCGGCATCCGGCACTGAGATTTGCATAAAGGGGTTCCCACCGCGCTGCTCTATCCATTCGGCCAAGGTGGCGTCTACTGGATCTTCGGGCACCGAAAAGGGGATTCTCGCCACAACAACCCGAGCACAATACTCGCCAGGCAAATCTACGCCTTCGGCAAAACTGGCCAAGCCAAAAATCATACTACCGGCCCCAGAATCAACGGCCTCTCGATGACGCCGAAGCAGCTCAGCCTTACCCAATTTACCTTGAGCTAAAACCTGCTCTTGTATATCCGCTGACAAGGATTCATACACTTCCTCCAACTGTCGACGCGAGCTAAACAACACCAAAGTGCCCTTAACCTGGCCCCAGTTATTCTGCAAATACTCAACAATTTTTTCACTGTGAACAGCAGCTTTGGTGGGATCTGAGGCCTGAGGCGGCACATACAAACGACCACTCTGCTGATAATCAAATGGGCTCGGCACCTCAACAAGACGACTGTCTGCAGGCACTCCAGAACGAAACCGAAAGCGCTCAAAACTTCCCAATGCAGTTAAGGTGGCGCTGGTAACCACACCAGCAAAAGCACGATTCCATAAATATTGCGCCAACACATCACGTGCCAGTACCGAACAAGCAGCTAACTCCACATCAAGCCCCTGTGCAGTTTGAGAAAAATTAAGCCAGCGCGCACAAGGTGCTTTTTTTTCTTCATCCTGCTGTTGATAACGTAACCAGACAGAACAAATTGCCTCTACTCGTGCCATCTGTGTCGACATTAATGGCATCCAGGCTTCTGCATCTGGCTTGCTGATATCGGAACGCTTACCCTCCATGCCCTCCTGCAACCAATCCAATAACATTTGCATTTGTTTTAACAGCGCTTGAGACGGTGCTAATAGTTGGCTGGCCTGTTGCTGTAATGCTTCCGGCACCGCACCCTGAGGAAAGCGGTATACGATTTTTCCCTGATCGCTATCAAAACCTTCGGTTTCATCAGCCAATGGCGTCAAACTCGATACCATCAAGTTTAAACCTTCCGTTAGCTCATCACCCAGCTCAATCACCGTATCACGAACCGTACTCGCCATACTATCGACGACAGAAACCTGCTCCAGCGACTCCAGCATTTTGTTCAGTTCTTGCAACCAGGAAACGGTGGATCGTAATTGTGTAGAGCAAGCAAAATGATTCAGCGCCTTATCAGGCAAATGATGCCCTTCATCAAAAATATAAATAGTATCTTCTGGTGCAGGCAGTACCACGCCGCCGCCCATGGCCAAGTCGGACAAAACCAGATCATGGTTGGCCACAATTAAATCGGATCGATACAAATCATTACGTGAAAAATAAAACGGACAGTCTTCATAAAAACCACAGTTACGCCCGGTACAGCCACGATGATCGTTGGTCACCCTACGCCAGGTGATATCGTTCACCGCATCGGGCCAGCTGTCTCGATCACCATCCCAATTGCGCGCCTCAATGGCATTATCCATATCGCGATACAGCTCGGCTTCGTCTTTATCCACCGCGTATTGCTGAAAGTCATCCCATAAAGATAAATTGGTTCCCGCATCCTGCCCGGGCGTCATTAATTGATCCAGCTTACTTAAGCACAGATAACGCCCACGGCCTTTGGCAAGGGAAAATGTAAACTGCAAAGATGAATTGCGCAGCAAGTCCGGTATATCCTTGTTCACCACCTGATCCTGCAACGCCACCGTAGCCGTAGAAAGCACTACCTTCTTTTCCAACGCTTTTGCCACTGGCAGCACGCTCAACAAATACGCCAGGGTTTTACCGGTTCCCGTTCCCGCTTCAATCACACATATATGATTATGACTTAC
>JBFKSL010000552.1:0-3164 GCA_041626995.1 Ketobacter sp.
CACCATACGTATCTCCAGCTCGCTATCACGATCGAATTTACAACAGGCCCTATCGCAACTTGCAATGCCCGTTGACAGCATGCGCCCCATAAACGGCCATACCTTAGAGTGGGAAATTTCACCGGATAACAAGATGGCGTTGCTACGGACACTATCGAACCGAAAAGAAATTGAAGACATCGAATTCCAACCTCCCTCTTTGGAAAAACTGTATCGCCATTTTATCGAGCATCATGAGGGCCAAGCATGAACGCTATTTTAAATATCGCGCAAAAAGAATTGAAAGATGGCTTTCGTAATCGCTGGGTCTTAGCCATCACCTTGGTATTTGCCTTACTATCCGTTGGCATTAGCTGGTTTGGTGCGGCAGGCTCGGGGGTCGTGGGCTTCACTTCTTTACCTAACACCATCGTCAGCCTTGCTTCCCTGGCGGTCTTTTTAATTCCTCTCATTGCACTGTTAATGGCTTATGATGCCATTGTGGGGGAGGATGAAGACGGCACCTTACTACTGTTACTTACCTACCCCTTAAGCAAAGGCCAACTATTACTGGGAAAACTGTTGGGCCACGGCGCCATCATGGGGCTCTCCACTTTGTTAGGGTTTGGTGCCAGCGCGGTTACCATTATGTTGTTCGCCGATAACATTGAACATTTCGCCGTATTAAAAGCCTTTAGCGGCTTTATTGTTTCTGCCATTTTATTAGGTTGTGTTTTTCTGGCTTTCGCTTATTGCATCAGTGCCTGGGTATCCGAAAAATCCAAAGCTGCAGGCGGTGCTTTGGTATTCTGGTTTGTATTTGTTTTGATTTTTGATTTGGTGTTGTTGGGCTCTCTAGTGGCAACCGAAGGCCAGTTCCACCCCGAACT
Organism: Ketobacter sp.; assembly: GCA_041626995.1. Classification (GTDB taxonomy): domain Bacteria; phylum Pseudomonadota; class Gammaproteobacteria; order Pseudomonadales; family Ketobacteraceae; genus Ketobacter. The sequence goes on from JBFKSL010000552.1 coordinate 870, forward strand.
GTTTCCTTACTTATTATTACTGAATCCCACTGACGTATTTCGTTTAATTAACCTGGTGGGGTTTGAAAGCAGCGGTCAGGGCGTACTAATCATGGCCCAGGACCTATCCTTTGGCATTCCCATTTTGTACATGGCATTGTGCGCTTGGTTACTGCTGCCGTTAACACTGGCCTATCGGCTATTACTCAAACGTCCCCTGTAACAGGATTAAATAATTGATGAAGCTCTTCCACTTAATTAGCCTACTGCTTTGTTGTGTTCTACTGGCCTGCAAACCCGAATCCCCGACACAAACCAATATAAGTGCTGCCCCCTTTCATGACGGTGAAGAGTGCCACCTTTGCGGAATGGCCATTACCCGCTTCGCTGGCCCTAAAGGGCAAGCCTTTATAGGGCAACAGGCCACCGTAGTGAAATTCTGCTCCACCCGCGACCTAATTAGCTGGTACTTACAACCCGAGAACAAGCCCAATACTCAAGCCATGTATGTGCATGATATGGCTCGTAGTGACTGGCAACACCCGGATGATCGTCATTTGATCGATGCTCGTAACGCTTGGTTTGTGAGCGGCTCCCAGCTACGTGGCGCCATGGGGCCAACACTGGCCTCTTTTGCCACGGAGCAAGCAGCCCAGCAGTTTGCCCAGCAACATGAAGGAAACGTTTTACGTTTTGATGAATTACACCTGGACAATCTATAGCTGTATTCTGAGCAAATTTGCTGCAACAAGAGAACTGGCTCACACTTTTTAGGACTGTATAAAATTCTGTAACAGCATCCCTTTCCCAAATAGAGCCCAAATGCACTAAACTTTGCTAATACCATTCCTGTTGTTTTGGTTAAACATGCTCAAGCTTCTTGTATTCCCCTTATTGCTGGTTCTTTGGCTCATCACCCCACCGCTTTCAGCCTCTGCTGCTATTAACGGTTCACAGCCATACGAGCCTTTACCCAAAATCGCCATCATTCTGGACGACCTGGGCTATAACCGCCCTGCTGGTGAACGCGCTCTGGAGCTGCCTGGTGCCATTACCTATGCCATCATCCCCTTCACCCCCTACAGCAAAGATTTCGCCGAAAAAGCGAATCAGCTTAACCGCGAAGTCATTCTGCACATGCCGATGGAAAGCAGCGATCCACAACGTCGGCTGGACACCGGCGGCATCACTGCTCAATTAAGTGAAGAAGAAGTACGAGCTCGGGTAAGCAAGGCCATTGCAGACGTGCCTCATATTGTGGGCCTAAATAATCACATGGGCAGTAACGTTACCGCGAACGTACAAATCATGCACTGGCTCATGCAGGAAGTTCAGGATAAGCCGCTGTTTTTTGTAGACAGCCTGACCAACCCTCACTCAGTGGCAAATCGCAGCGCTCAGTATTACAACATTCCCTCCCTGAAAAGAGATGTGTTCCTGGACAACGTCCAAACCGAAGCCAACATTGAGCGCATGTTCCGCTCGCTGGTTTCTCTCGCCCAAAAGCGGGGGCACGCCATCGCCATCGGCCATCCCTACCCCGCTACGTTAAGTTATTTGGAAAAAGCTTTACCACAGCTGGAACAGATGGGTGTGCAGTTAGTGGAAGCGTCAGATTTGGTGATGACCTATGGCCGCCCAGTAGACCAACCAGTGGACCTTGATGAGCTAATGCGCGTGATCGTTGCCATGCCAGCACCAGAGAGTCACCGTTTAAACTTCAGCAACGAAGGCCTTTACTAAACAGCTTTCGCAAATTTGTGTCTCTTCTTTTTGCCTTCAAGACTGGGTAACATGGCCTCATAATAATGATGAGGCCATACCATGACCACCCCAAGCCAGAACAAAGCTCAACAATTGCTCGACGCCCAGGTTCAATTCTGGCTTGAACAACTCACCCCTGAAAAACTCACCCCCATTCTTGAGCAAGAGCTGACCTTCATCTATGACAAGTTTGACAGCATCATTCTAAAAGACGCCATAGATGGAGATAAGGTGAAAGCCACCGCTCACCGCTATGCCATTGAAATGGAAATCGGCGGTGGCATCCCTGAGCTATTCGGCGAAATCGCCAATTTAATTTATGAGCATCCTGCCAATGAAACCACGACGGTGGGTGATATTTTTTCTAAATATATCGCTCAGGAAATTTTAGAAAAAGTTTTTGAACCCGGCAGCGTTCTGGATCAGGCTATTCACAACATTCGCGCCAGCAAACCGTTTAAAGAGTTTTTAGCAGAAGTGGTGTTTACCGTCGTTAAAAGTTATCTACTTGAAGACAACCAGCTGTTGCGCATAAAACCCTTGGCCAATGGC
>JBFKSL010000553.1:0-3160 GCA_041626995.1 Ketobacter sp.
AATTAATTCAATCATTATCCCGCCCCTTCGAAGTGTTTGGGCAGGAGCTGTATATCGGTGCCAGTATCGGTATTGTGTATTATCCAGAGATGGGAACCAATGCCAGTGAGCTGATTAAGAATGCCGACATGGCAATGTATCGTGCCAAGCATGAAGGTCGAAATCGATACATGGTGTTTGAACCCAATATGAAAGCCGAAGTGGAAGAGTCCATGGCGCTGGAAATTGAATTGCGGCGTGCCGTGGAGAATATGGATTTTCATCTTTGCTATCAGCCCAAGTATGACATGGTGAGCGGTACCATAATTGGCGCTGAAGCGTTAATTCGCTGGAATCGTGATGACAGCAATATGTCGCCTGCCATCTTTATACCTGTGGCCGAGGAAACGGGATTAATTAATTCCATCGGCGCATGGGTGTTCGAAACCACAGTAAAACAATTTCAAAAATGGCATAGCCGTTTTGCACTGCCAAAAGATTTTCGCATATCGGTGAATATTTCAGTACAGCAACTGCAGGATTCTGATCTGATTACTGAAATGAAAGAAGTGCTGGTAGAAAACAAAGTGGATCCCAATCACTTTGAAATTGAAATCACCGAAAGCCTGTTTTTGGAAAGAACCGATGCCAATTTGGAACATCTGGCGCAAATTCACGATTTAGGTGTTGGCATAGCGTTAGATGATTTTGGCACGGGTTATTCCTCCATGGGTTACCTAGCTCAATTGCCTTTTACCATGCTAAAAATCGATAAAACCTTTGTTGATGATATTCAACGTCAGCAGGGCAGTGCTATTGTGTCGGCTGTGGTAGCGTTGGCAAACGGTTTGGGAGTGGATGTGATTGCGGAAGGTGTCGAACGACAAGACCAGGCGGACAAGTTGGTAGCTTTAGGTTGTTCCTATGCTCAGGGTTTCTATTACAGCGAACCTTTGGTAGAGAAAAAGTTTGAAGAATTATTAATGAAAGCGTTTGGCTTGCCCGCTCAGCAGGCTTAGTTTTGGCCCGTTAGTTTAAAGCTGTTTATTTCAAGTAAAAACAAATCACCATCATCGTACTGTTGCACTTTGACTGGAATGTATGGGTATTCCGAATGAAGCCATATAATGGTCCGCCGTTCGGGATCATCGTGCAAACGTTCAACTTTGAAAGTGGTAACGTTTCCCATGTTGGTTTCAATGTCTACCTTACCTTTTAATACAAATTGGCGATCAGAGAATTTTTTGCCTACAGCTTGTCTGAAGGAAACCTCTTTTTTATCAGATAGAAGTTCTGACGCCACCAACATGATGCCGGTTAATGGGTCTTGCGTGCCTTCAGTTAACGGTAGTGTGCCTTTCTTGCCTTTGTGATCGTATCGAATGGTTTTGTTTGGCCAGTCAAAATCCATGTTGCTTTTGCGTTTGCTAAAAGCGGCTCCGCGGGAAGATTTATACTGTAGGGGTTTAGGGGTTCCGTTGTCCCACTCAAACATGCTGGTTTCTTCTAAGGAATACACCAGGACTTCAGCCTGATATTCGATTTTATATCGCCCGTTGTCCAGCTCTATCAGTTTTCTAGAGCCCAAGTTATCGCTTGAGATGCCTTTAGCTTCGCCACTGTATTCAGCAGAGAAAGGAACGAAAGGGAAGGTGTCGGCATCTGCCTTGGAGATGCTGGCTGCAATGACGAGAAGCAAACAAAGTGGCAACCAGCGAAGTAATAACATGTTATCCCTCAGTTAAATCAAGCCCGGTATTAGGGAGTAGCTCGCCTTGATGAAGTACACCATTGTTGGATAAGGAAATCTCTCCCGCACAGAACAATCTAACACAGGCAGGATAAAGAGTGTGTTCTTGTTGCTGAACTTTTTTCGCCAGGGAATCCGCGTTGTCATCCGCCGCGATATTAACTTTGGCTTGTCCAATCACCGCACCACTATCCAGTTCAGAACTGACAAAATGCACGCTGCACCCGTGTTCACTTTCTCCAGCATCAATTGCCCTTTGGTGGGTGTTTAATCCTTTAAATTTAGGCAACAAAGAAGGATGAATGTTCAACATACGGCCAGTGTAGTGATTAACAAATTCATCTGTAAGAATACGCATAAAGCCAGCCAGTACCACTAGGTCTGGCTTGTATTCATCAATCTTATTTTGTAGTGCCAGGTCGAACGTTTGACGATCGTTAAAGGCAGTATGATCCAAAACTACGGTTTCAATGTTGTGGTTTGTCGCACGTTGCAGGCCCTTAACATCGGGGCGGTTGCTGATCACGGCAGCAATACGACCATGAATATCGCCAGACTCCACAGCATTAATGATGGCTTGTAAGTTGGTGCCGCTGCCAGAAATCAACACCACAATATTGGCTTTTGGGTTCATACTGCTTCTGCGCGGTCAGCTTTTAAAAACGGTATGAGCTTGTTGCTGCTCGCTTTTATCAATGTTGCCAATCAGCCAGGCTTGTTCACCAGCTTGGTTAAGCAGTTCGATTGCCTGCTCTGCATCCGCTGGGTTTACGCAAATAATCATGCCCACACCGCAGTTAAAGGTGCGGAACATTTCTGCTGTTTCTACATTACCGTTGTCTTGTAGCCATTTAAAAACCGCAGGCCACTGCCAGGAGTTAGTGTTAATTACTGCCTGGGTATATTCTGGCAATACTCGGGGTACGTTTTCGGTCAAACCACCACCAGTGATATGGGCCATGGCTTTCACTTCCAGTTTTTCCATCAATTGAAGCAGTGGTTTTACGTAGATTCGCGTGGGTTCCAATAGGCGTTTTCCTAGAGGTGCTCCTTCCAAATCAGTGTTTACATCAGCACCGGACACTTCAATGATTTTTCGAATCAGGGAGTAGCCATTGGAGTGGGGGCCAGAGGAGGCGATGCCTATTAATGCATCACCCGCGCTGACTTTCTCTCCAGTGATAACGCCTTCTTTCTCAACTACGCCTACACAAAAACCAGCAAGGTCATAGTCTTCACCTTCATACATGCCAGGCATTTCGGCAGTTTCACCGCCCACCAGGGCAGCGCCGGCCAGTTCGCAACCTTTACCAATGCCTTCCACTACACTGGCAGCTACATCCACATTAAGCTGGCCTGTTGCATAGTAATCGAGGAAAAACAGGGGCTCTGCACCGGTGACGATTAAGTCGTTCACACACATGGCCACCA
>JBFKSL010000554.1:0-3150 GCA_041626995.1 Ketobacter sp.
CGATTAAAATAATGAAAGGGTTAGCCTATTGGATAACCCTCTCATTCTATTGAAAAAAGATTAAGCCTCTTCATGCTCCTTAATCATTTTAAATAATTCATCTTTAAGCAGTAAGCGTTCTTTCTTACGCACCTCCAGATAGTCATCTGTAGTATTCTCTGCACCGGTTTCAATGCGGTGTACTTCATGGTCTTTCTCATGGTATTGCTCAAATAAGCGAGCAAAATGGTTGTTGTTCATTTTCAATTCGTGGATCGTGTCTTTGCTTTCTGGAAATTCATGCAGCAAATCGTGTTTTTCCAACGTCATTAAGCCTTCCTTCTTGGTGTGGATTTCTAAAAATAATCTCAACAAATACAGCATAGTCCACCTCCTAATTAGCAAGGTTGACACACATCAAGCTACTCAATTTTGGTGCTAATTGTCATAAAGAGCGTACTTTTATGTCATTTCCACTATAGGTGTAAGCTAGGTAGACTTTTCGGTCAGTGCATAAAAGGTGGCCACATGAAAATTAAAAAACAACAAGAACTTATCGCTGAGATTACGCAGGATCTTAATGGCCTTACCCGCCGTCGGTTCATTAAAGCTGCATCCGGTGCTGCTGTTCTAGTGGGCGTGGGTGGTATCAGTGCCTGCTCGGGCAGTGTAGATACAAAAGCAGCCACCACTTATTTATCGAGTGAGCTGGTTAATTTCTTTGAACGTTTCTCCCAAATACTGTTGCCCACAGAGGGCTCACGCCTCACGCCAGTTAAAGATGTTCCACTTGTTGAAAACCTCAATACCATGTTCTCCACCATGGAGGAAGATGTGCGCAAAGGGTTGGGTATGGCGGTTAATCTGTTCGAGTATGGTGGTTGGGTATTGGGAGGGCATTTCTCTCGATTTAGCAAAATGGATGATAAAGTAGCTGTTGAATATATTGATCAATGGCAATCGGGCCATCACGTACAGCAGGGTATTGCCACCATTCTGAAAAAGTTGGTGTACGGTGCTTACTGGCAACACGAATCCACCTGGCCACCTTTGGAGTTTGATGGCCCTGTGTCAGATAAATGGGGATTGGTTTCGTTAGGCGAAGCTCCGCTACCTGAAGCGCAGTAATGTCACTTTTAATCGTATTCCAACAAATTCCTTTAAATAAAAAGACAATCTTATGTTAAAAGTTAAAACCGCTGCGGATATTCACCAACCTAATATAGAACTCAATGCTGATGCCGTCATCGTGGGCTCCGGCGCTGGTGGTGCCGTAATGGCTTATGAGTTGGCCAAGGCAGGAAAAAGTGTTGTAGTTTTAGAAGCTGGTCCTTATGTGCCGTCCTCGCAGTTTAATGAAAAATTTTCCGATATGTTGGCGTTGCTGTATGAAGATCACGGCAACCAAGCAACAACTCAAGGAGATCTTTTGGTTTTGCAAGGCAGGTGTCTGGGTGGCTCCACCGTTGTGAACGGTTGCGTGGCGTTCCGCATTCCGGAATTTATATTGCAAGATTGGCATCAAAATTACGGCTTGACCAACCTCACCAAGGAAACGTTGCAACCTTATTTTGAAAAGGTGGAGCGTAATCTAAATATTCATACCAACGAACAGCATGAAATTAATGAAAACTCACGCAAGTTGGAGCAGGGTGCTAAAGCGTTGGGCTGGTCAGTAAAGCCTTTACGTCGCAATATTCGTGATTGTGGATTAACGGGACACTGTTTATCCGGTTGTAAAACCGATCGCAAACAATCCATGCTGGTAACTTACTTGCCTTGGGCCTGTCATTACGGTGCCGAAGTTTATACCGATACCCGTGCCACTGAAATCCTCACCGAAAATGGCAAAGCTGTTGGTGTAAGGGCAGAAGTGATAGATTCGGAAAGCGGTAATATTAAAAGCAATATTAAAATAAATGCAAAAATTGTAGTGGCCGCAGCGGGTGCCATTCAAACACCTTTGTTGTTCCTTAAAAGTGGTATTGGAAACAGTAGCAATCAGGTGGGTAAAAACTTTGCTTGTCATCCATCTACCATGATGGCTGCAGAATTTGCATCTGATGTGTACACCTGGCGTGGTGCAATGCTTGGTGTTTATGTAGATGAATTCGAACACCCGGATAAGGGCGGTTTTATTTTGGAAGGCGGAGGCGCAGGTCCCATCGAGTTGGGTATGTCCACTGAGCCTGGTACAGGAAAAGCGTACGTTGATTTTATGGAGAATGCGAAAAAATACGCTTCCTGTGTGACTCTAATTCATGATCATAATGTGGGCCAAATTCGCTGGGAAGATGGTGCAAAGAAAATTGAGTACAGCCTGGCGGATGAAGACTTTCCCGCCATGAAGAGTGCATTCAAAGCAGCTGCAAAAATTTATTTTGCGGCCGGCGCAGACCGAATATTTTTACCGACCTGTGATCGCCGTGTGATTCATTCTGTAGAAGAAATCGATTCGATAGTGGATTCTATTGAAAACACGCCATTTGCGTTGCGGATGGTGTCTTACCACCCTCAAGGCACCATGCGTATGGGCAGCGACTCAAAGCAGGCAGTGGTGAATCCCTACGGAGAATCTCATGACGTGAAGGGTTTGTTTGTGTCAGACGCCAGCCTTTTCCCCACGTCCATTATCGTGAATCCACAGCAAACGGTTTACGCCATGTCGCATTATATAGCAGACCATATTTTACAAGACAAAGCAGGTTATCTGGCGGGGTAAGATCTAGGCGAGGAATTACAGAGGGATATCTTTCAACGGGGTGAGTTATAATAACGCAAATGAGCACCCCGTTAGCCATAATAGACAGCCATTGCCACCTGGATTTTGACCAGTTTGATGAGCAACGTGATGCCCTGCTTAATCAGTGTGTTCAGCGGGGTATGCAGGCCATTGTTATTCCAGGTGTGACCCGCGATGGCTGGGATAAGGTGCTTGATCTTTGCCAGAAATACGAACAATTGTTCCCCAGCTTCGGTTTGCACCCTTGTTATACAGATCAACACGATCAAAAGCACGTGGATGAGTTGGAAGGTTACCTCGATAAGGGCGCTGTAGCTGTAGGAGAGATCGGTCTGGACACCTTCCATGAGCAGCAATCTTTGCCTGTGCAGCAAAATTATTTTCAGCGCCAGTTAGCCGTAGCTAACAACCATCAGCTGCCAGTGATC
>JBFKSL010000555.1:0-3142 GCA_041626995.1 Ketobacter sp.
TATATGGCAGATTCGATTCGATTAAGAACGGATTTTTCCACATCCTCCGGCGAAGCCCCTGGGTACGGCACGGAGATGGTAATCAAGTCGAGGGATATATTCGGGAGAATTTCTTTCCGGGTATCCTGCAAACTGAGGATACCCGCAACCACCACAAACAGCATCAATAAATTTGCTGCTACCTTATTTTCAGCAAACCAAGCGATTATTGCATTCATTGAGCAGATTCCATCAGAGGCTTAGGCGCAGTAATGGTTGCAGTGACAAAACCTGGTGCAGGTTCAGCGTTCGCTGAATCTGTATTAGGCGATGGCTTTGAGTAAGCTGGTTCTACCTCTGCTTGTGCCACTATTTGCTCTTGTGGTTGCTCTGGCTGCTGTTCTTCTTGCTGCTGACGAGCTATGTCTTGCTCAAGCTCCATCGCCAAAGGAGACATACCACCCGCACTTTTACTTTCTACTGTTGGTTGAACTGTTTGCTGCTCGGCTTCTGGAACCACTTCTGGCTCCGATTTGACATCAGCCACTGACTGTTGAAGATTTTTAACCTGATCCAGCAATTGCTTTGCATTGGTTTTGATTTGCTGCTTTTTATCATCGCTTAAGTCGTCATAAAACTCTTTCGCCTTTTTGGCAGCCTCTTGCACTTTGGGGTCGTTTGCATCGGGCATTTTCAAGGTTAACGATTGCGTGCTTTTCTTGTTATTTCCAAACAGATCATCTTTGGCCTTGGATTCAATCTCTGGCTCAAAATCTTCCTGAACTTGCGTTCGAACCTGCATGCCCTCTACAGCAATATCCATTTGGCTCAGTACAACTTTGTCGCCGTTTTCTAATCCTGAGCTTACATAGATGTGATCTTTTGCCTTGTAGATGATGGCAACTTCCTTTTCCACCAGTCGATCATTATCATCCACCACCCAAAGCTGGGTGCCGTTTCGCAGTGCTTTACGGGGCACTTGATAAACATTTGAGAATTCACGGCCATCGATTGTCGCTTCCACAAAAGAGCCTGCTACTAACTCAGGACGACCTGGCTGGTTGGGGTCAGGCGCATAGGGATCTCGTACTTGAGCAACGACATATAGCAAACGGTTGCGTTCATCCAAACCACCTTCTGCGCGCACGACTTTTCCTTTCCAGGAATAGGTTCTGCCGGCGTATTCATCGGTTAAGATAACTTCAGGAAGTACTTTTTCTATTGAGTCTTGGAACCGCATAGGAACATCTACCAGGCTTAACTGGCGATCAGACAAAGGTAGACGAACCTCTGCCACATCCACTGCGTAGATCGAGCCCATTTGCTGACCAGGGCGAACATACTGACCCACATTTAAAGCTGCCAGCCGCACCCTGCCATCAAACGGTGCGCGAATTGTAGTGCGTGCTTTTTGTAACTTAACGGCCTCCAGCTCTGCAACTGTGGCTTCGTACTGAGCTTTGGCTTGACGATATTGAATGTCGTAAGTTGCCAACTTACTACGGCTGGTGTTTTTCACTCGGCTTCGTGCTTTCTTTTCGGCTTCTGCTTGAAGCATGGCCTGATTGGCCTGCGCTTTGCTCGCCTCTGCGCGCTTGATATTCACTTCATACTCAATCGGGTCTATACGAACCAGCACTTCGCCTTTTCGGAAAAATCCACCATTAGCGAAGTTGGGAGAAAGCTCCAGCACCTGGCCGCTTACCTCTGACACCATTTGAATTTCGGTGCCGGGTGTAACAGTACCGCGAGTAAACACAGGGATACTCAACTGCTCGGCTTTTACGGCGGTAACCGTTACCAGAGGCGCTTTAATGTTGAGAGGTTGATGTTCTACTTCTGGCCTGGATACAAACAGCATGATGGATGCCGCCACAGCCACTACAATAGCCAATACGGGTAAAATGAACTTCAATGATTTTTTCATTTAATGATCTTCTTTGTATTCGCCCAAATCTTTCCCATGCATTAATTTATCTGGCTTAAAAATAACATTGCTAAGCCTGCCGGGCCGGCTTTATGTTGGATCATGGGTTTACGCATAGTATCCGAAAATTCCCGGAATTTTAAATGGTTGCGGTAACAATTTACTAATTAAGAACAATTTAGCAGTGATCCGGGAATTGATCTAACAAATGGACGGGAAATTACTGTATCTAATAACGATATAGGTTAGCTGGCTTGTACGCTTACTTTGCGAGTCAACAAGCCGTCGGAGCGACCCAGCACACTTTCAATGGTTTGACGCACGGTGCTAAGCAAGGATTCTTCAGCTTGATTGATGAAAAAATGATCACCCGAGAACAACTCTAAACAAAATGGCCCACGGGTAACCTGCTTCCAATCCTCTAGATCATCCAGGCTTACCTGCTGGTCTTTAATACCACCCAGAGCCAACAGAGGTACATCGATGGGCTCAGACGGCTTATATTCCCAGGTTTCAATCAGTTGAAAGTCCGCTCGCAAAATAGGGCTCACAATTTCCATTAGCTCTGGGTTGTTAAGCGCCTCCGCTGGGGTGCCATTAAGGCGTTTAATTTCTTCACGGAACTCGCTTTCTGGCAGCGAATAAAGAGGTTTGCTCTGTTTTTTGGCACGCTGGGGAGCACGACGACCCGATACGATCAAGCAACTGGGTAACGGGACACCAAGATCACGAAACTTCCTGGACACTTCAAACGCCAATTGCGCACCCATGCTGTGACCAAAAAGCACGTAAGGAGTATCGGTAAAGGGTTTAATTTGACGGGCCAACTCTTCCAGCAGGCTATCGAGATTGGTATAGGCTTCTTCTTTGAATCGCGCACCACGGCCTGGTAATTGAACTGAGCACACCTCAATATCGCTGGGCAAACTCTTGTGCCATTCACGATAAGTGGATGCGTTACCGCCAGCATAGGAAAAACAAAACAAACGTAACTTCGGCTGATTCACCGGACGAGGAATACTGAACCAGTTGCTTTGCCCAGAATGTGCCGCGTGGGATGCCCTCATTAAGGAAATACCTATGTGTGTATTTATATTTATTGTTTTCGTGCGCAGTGCTCTACCGATACCTGGCTGAGCGTTTTTGTATAGCCTGATAGTATTAAACGTAACGCTGCTAAATCAGTCAATTACTGGATACGATATTCGTTAAATAATTACACTTTGAAAACAAGCA
>JBFKSL010000556.1:0-3135 GCA_041626995.1 Ketobacter sp.
CCAAAAGTTCGCAAGAGCTTGCTCAAATTGTGGCGCGAAGCGAAAGTATCTCACACTGATCCAGTAGCGGCTTGGGAATCCATCGTTACAGACCCAGCGAAAACCAAACAGTATAAAAGTAACCGCGGTATGGGCGGTCTAGTGCGTTCTAGCTGGGCGGAAGTGAATGAAATTATTGCAGCAGCCAACGTTTTCACTGCAAAAACCTACGGTCCTGACCGCGTAACCGGTTTCTCTCCAATTCCTGCTATGTCCATGGTGAGCTATGCCGCGGGCGCTCGCTATCTGTCGTTAATCGGCGGTAACTGCTTAAGTTTCTACGATTGGTATTGTGATTTACCCCCTGCATCACCTCAAATTTGGGGTGAACAGACAGACGTTCCTGAATCGGCAGACTGGTACAACTCCGGTTACATCATTGCCTGGGGTTCTAACGTTCCTCAAACCCGTACTCCGGATGCTCACTTCTTTACGGAAGTGCGTTACAAAGGAACCAAGACCGTTTCCGTAACGCCTGACTACGCAGAAGTTTCCAAACTGACTGATGAGTGGGTAGCAGCCAAACAAGGTACCGACTCTGCAGTAGCTATGGCCATGGGCCATGTGGTGTTAAAAGAATTCCACGTTCAGAAGCCTTCTGAATATTTTAAAGAATATGTTCGTACCAAAACCGACTTCCCTTATCTGGTAAAACTGCTTCCTTCTGATCAAGGTTTGCAGCAAGGCCCGTTCCTTCGTGCCAGCGATTTGGATAACAACTTAGGGCAAGACAACAACCCTGAGTGGAAAACCATTGCAGTAAATGAAGGCGGTAGCCTAGTGTCTCCCACTGGCTCCATTGGTTATCGTTGGGGTGAAAGTGGTAAATGGAATATCCAACAGACAGACGGTGGTAGCGGCGCAGATCTCAATCTGCAAGTGTCTTTGAAAGACAGCGCCGATGAAGTCGCAGAAGTGGCCTTCCCATACTTTGGTGGCAAAGAACACGAATACCAATACTTCGATCACACTGATCATAACGAAGTGCAGCTGCGTAAAGTGCCAGTTAAGAAAGTAAAATTGGCCGATGGTAGCGAAGCGTTAGTGGCTACGGTATATGACCTAACCTTGGCAAACTACGGGGTAGATAACGGATTGGATTGCCCTAATACCGCCAAGTCGTTCGATGACGACATGCCTTATACACCAGCCTGGCAGGAAAAAATTACAGGCGTGCCTCGCGAACAAATTATTCGCATCGCTCGTGAATTTGCCGATAACGCTGACAAAACAAATGGCCGTTCCATGATCATTATCGGTGCCGCCATGAACCACTGGTACAACATGGATATGAACTACCGTGGTGTTATCAATTTGTTGATGATGTGCGGTTGTATCGGTCAAAGCGGTGGCGGTTGGGCACACTATGTGGGACAGGAAAAACTACGTCCACAATGTGGTTGGTTGCCTCTGGCCTTTGGTTTGGATTGGCAGCGTCCACCTCGTCAAATGAACGGAACCTCATTCTTCTATAACCACGCTGATCAATGGCGTTATGAAAAACTGGAAATGGAAGAAGTAGTATCGCCCTTAGCGTGTAAGGATAAGTGGTCCGCTTCGATTATTGATTACAACACCCGCGCTGAGCGAATGGGTTGGTTGCCTTCAGCGCCTCAGCTGGGCATGAACCCTCTGCAGCTGTGTAAAGACGCAGAAGCTGCGGGTATGGATCCTAAAGACTACGCAGTGCAACAACTCAAGTCTGGTGATTTGAAATTTGCATGCCAGGATCCAGACAGCCCACAAAATTTCCCACGTAACATGTTTATCTGGCGTTCCAATCTGTTAGGTTCATCCGGTAAAGGCCATGAATACATGCTGCGTCATTTGCTGGGCACCAAGCACGGCTTAATGGGCAAAGATCTGGGGGAAAGCGGTGAGAAAAAGCCAGAGGATGTAACCTGGCATGATGATGCACCTGAAGGCAAGGTGGACTTGCTGGTAACGTTAGATTTCCGCATGTCCACCACTTGCCTCTATTCTGACATCGTTTTACCTACTGCTACCTGGTATGAAAAAGACGATATGAATACATCGGATATGCATCCGTTTATTCACCCATTATCCAAAGCGGTTGACCCAGTTTGGGAATCCAAATCTGATTGGGATATCTTTAAAGGCGTTGCCAAGAAGTTCTCCGAATTGTCCAATGGCCACTTAGGTGTGGAGAAAGATTTGGTTACTCTGCCTTTGCAGCATGATACACCTGCTGAATTGGCTCAGCCTGATGGTGTGAAAGCCTGGTGGAAAGGAGAGTGTGAACTTATCCCTGGCAAAACGGCACCGGCAATGATTGTGGTAGAGCGGGATTTCCCCAATACCTACAACCGATTCACATCGCTTGGCCCTCTAATGGAAAAACTGGGTAACGGTGGTAAAGGTATTTCCTGGAACACGGAAGAAGAAGTGGAGTTCCTAGGTAAACTGAATTACACCCATACCGAAGAAGGCCCTCATAAAGGTCGTCCAAAAATTGAAACTGCCATTGATGCAGCAGAAGTTATATTAAGCCTTGCACCAGAAACCAATGGGCACGTTGCGGTTAAAGCTTGGGAGGCATTGTCAAAAGCCACTGGTCGTGACCATACGCACTTGGCCAAGCCTAAAGAGGAAGAAAAAATCCGCTTTAGAGACATAGTGGCGCAACCCCGTAAGATCATCAGTTCACCTACCTGGTCAGGCCTGGAGGATGAACATGTTTCTTACAACGCCGGTTACACCAACGTGCATGAATTGATTCCATGGCGAACCGTTACTGGCCGTCAGCAATTCTATCAAGATCATGAATGGATGCGCGATTTTGGTGAAACACAATGTGTGTATAAGCCACCAGTAAACATGAAAACCATTGCACCATTGTTGGGTCAAAAATCCAATGGCAACCACGAGCTGGTGTTGAACTGGATTACTCCTCACCAAAAATGGGGTATTCACTCAACTTACTCCGATAACCTGATTATGCTCACGCTTTCTCGCGGTGGTCCCATTGTGTGGATCAGTGAAGTAGATGCTAAGAAAGCTGGTATAGAAGATAACGATTGGATTGAAGTGTTCAACGTAAACGGTGCCATCGCTGCTCGTGCAGTGGTATCGCAA
>JBFKSL010000557.1:0-3117 GCA_041626995.1 Ketobacter sp.
AACAACACTTCAACTTTGCCACCATTTTCTCGCACTTTATAAACGGGGATGCAGGCTTCTTCTTCCAAGCATTCGCCGGTGGTCAAGTCGAAATGGTGTTTGTAAATGGGTGATGCAACTACATTGCGGCCTTTCAGATCTCCCACAATGCCACGGGAAATGACATTGGCTTGACTGAATGGGTCGTGGTTATCAATGGCATACAGACTGGTTTTGCCCTGTTCTGCCACTTTGAATATTGCCACTTGTTTGTCTTCCACTTTGGCGCATGCACCAACGTTGGTTAGCAGGTCATCCAGTTCGCAAACGGTAACCCAGTTTTTATCAGAATTTGTGCTCATAATGATCTCCTACTTCTTGGGTTAAACCGCAACAGTTTCGATGCGTTTTTCGTCAACGGTAGCGGGGCGAATTTGGCCGCGCTCTTTAACGAATACAACGTTGCTGTCTTTGTCATCTGCGTTAATAAAGTGACGGAAGCGTTTCATCTTCTCTGGATCTTCCACGGTGGCTTTCCACTCACACTTGTAAGTGTCCACTAGGTGCTCCATTTGTGCTTCCAGCTCTTCACCCAAGCCTAAAGAATCGTTGATTACTACCTCTTTCAGGTAGTCTAAGCCGCCTTCCAGGTTGTCCATCCAAACTGAGGTACGTTGCAAACGATCTGCTGTTTTGATGTAGAACATCAGGAAACGGTCGATGTACTTAATCAAAGTTTCGTCATCCAAGTCGGAAGCAAACAGATCCGCGTGGCGAGGTTTCATGCCGCCGTTGCCACATAGGTATAGGTTCCAACCTTTTTCGGTGGCGATCACACCTACGTCTTTACATTGGGCTTCTGCGCACTCACGAGTACAACCGGAAACCGCCAGCTTCAATTTGTGAGGTGAGCGGATACCGCGGTAGCGATGTTCCAGGTTGATGGCCATGCCAACGGAATCCTGAACACCGTAACGGCACCAAGTAGAACCTACGCAGCTCTTCACGGTACGCATGGATTTTCCGTAAGCGTGGCCGCTTTCAAATCCTGCGTCGATCAGTTCTTTCCAAATTAAAGGCAGTTGATTCACTTGTGCACCGAATAGATCGATACGTTGACCGCCAGTGATCTTGGTGTATAAGCCGTATTTTTTGCCCACTTCACCAATAGCGATCAAACCTTCTGGTGTGATTTCGCCACCGGGTACACGAGGTACTACAGAGTAGGTGCCGTCTTTCTGCATGTTGGCCATGAAGTAATCGTTGGTGTCTTGCAAGCCAGCCAGTGCAGGATCAATAACGTGCTCGTTCCAGCAGGAAGCAAAGATAGAAGCCGCAGTGGGCTTACAGATATCACACCCTTTGCCTGTGCCGTGTTTAGTAATCAGTTCATCGAAAGATTTGATCCCGTCCACGCGCACCAGGTGATAGATTTCCTGACGTGAATAGGGAAAGTGTTCGCACAGATCTTTCTTCACTTCGATGCCGCGTTTTTCTAACTCAGCATTCAGAACTTGTCCAACCAGAGCGTTACATCCACCGCAGCTGGTGGCGGCTTTAGTCGTGCTTTTTAGCTCGCCCAAATCAGTGATGCCACCTTCAATGGCACAACACAGGTCGCCCTTGCTTACGTTATTACAGGAGCAGATTTGTGCGCTGTCGGGAAGCTTGTCTACACCCATCGCTGGGGCGGCCGCGCCATCCCGAATAGGAAGAATCAGTGTGTCAGGGAATTCTGGCAACTCGATGTTGTTCAACATCATTTGCAGCAGGGTGCCATAATTGTCGGCATCGCCAATAAGTACAGCGCCTAGCAGGTATTTGCCGTCTTCGCTGACAACAATCTTTTTATACACCTTGTTGTGCTCATCAACAAAGGAGTAGCTTTGTGCGCCGTGGGTCATGCCGTGAGCATCGCCGATACTGGCTACGTCTACACCCATGAGTTTCAGCTTGGTGCTCATGTCGGCACCTTGGAACTCGTTGCTGAAATCACCGCAGATAGCGTCCACTGCTACTTGAGACATCTGATAGCCGGGTGCAACCAAACCGAAAATACGGTTATTCCACAGTGCGCATTCACCTACCGCGAAGATGTCTTCGTCTGAAGTTTGACAGAAGTTGTTAATGGCAATACCGCCGCGCTCGCCCATGCTCAGTTCCGCTTGGCGTGCCAGTTCGTCTTGAGGACGAATACCCGCTGAGAACAGAATCATGTCGGTTTCCAGTTCGCTGCCATCGGCGAAACACATTTTCAGGCGACACTCATCACCATCTTCGATGGTTTTGGTGTTTTTGCTGGTGTGAACTTTTACGCCCATCTCTTCGATCATGGAGCGCAGCATCGCGCCGCCCCCATCGTCGATTTGAACCGCCATTAAGCGAGGCGCAAATTCCACAACGTGGGTTTCCAATCCAAGGTCTTTCAAAGCTTTGGCTGCTTCTAGACCGAGCAGACCGCCCCCGACTACCACGCCTACTCGACTTTTGGCCGCTGTGGCTTTAATGGCTTCCAGGTCTTCGATGGTTCGATAAACCAAACATTCGGGGCGATCTTTGCCTGGAATAGGAGGTACAAACGGAAAGGAACCCGTGGCCAGCACGAGTTTGTCATAGGCGATCACTTCTCCCTTGGCAGAGGTGACTTCTTTGTTTTTACGGTCAATGGAAACCGCTTTATCGCCTAATTTAATATCAATGTTGTTGCTTTCGAAAAAACCGTCTTCTACTAAAGACAGATCTTTCGCAGTGGCGCCTGTGAAGTAAGAAGACAGATACACCCGATCATATGCTGGGCGAGGTTCTTCACAGAATGTGGTGATTTGGAACTGGGACGCTTGCTCTTTAGCTGCAAATTGTTCCAGGAATTTTTGGCCTACCATGCCGTTACCGATAACGACTAATTTTTGCTTGCTCACGATGAACTCCAGATATCTCTACCGACTGACTAACTTAGGTCGGGGCGATACTCCCAACCTGGCCCGATAGTAATTACTCTCGAATCTCTCTTAGCAGCTAGCGTGCCAATATTGAAAACCGTCTGTAAAAGCCTAATTTGGCGCACCTTTCGTAAGGTAAATGATTGTTTTATCAATAAATGCATTCATCTGGTGCTGCGTGCACCGCGCCAGGCCCCAC
>JBFKSL010000558.1:0-3100 GCA_041626995.1 Ketobacter sp.
CACGATGCGGCAGATTTTAAACGTGAAGCCATGAAAGCCTACCGGGAATTTGTGCATATTCGCCACCCCAAGTCGGATATGCAGGCGTACTACTATCAATTCAGCCACGGCCCAGCTGAATTTTTTGTAATGGACACAAGAACTGAGCGCTGGTCATATCAAGCAAACAAATTTGACAACCAAATAGTGAGCGAAGAACAACTATCACAACTAAAAATCTGGCTGAAACAACACAACAATCGACCCAAATTTATCGTCACCAGCGTGCCCTTTGTGGGCCAAGTTAAACACAACAATGATAAATGGAGTGCGGAAGTGTTTCGTCACCAGCGGGAAAGCCTGATTGAATTTTTTATTGATGAAAAAATTCAGAAGGTGTGCTTTCTTACTGGCGATATGCATAGCTCTTACCATGGCACCCTGGAAATAAAATCTGACAGTCACCAGGTTACCATTCATGAACTAATGTCCAGCCCGATAAACCAGATAGAAAAAAACAGCTATGACAAACTCAGAACACCCTACAATGCAAAAACCCCAAAAGGCTACAGTTACAAAAGCAAAGTATTAAAAGCGGAGTTTTACAACAAGCACTCTAATGCAATGAAAATAACGTTATCTAAAGATACTGTTGCCTGGGAAATTTTTCGCACCAAAAAGAAAAGGGTGGATAAACGCAAAAGCTTTTCTTTTTGATGCTTTTAACCCTTAACGCCAACAGACCTCTTCGGCATTGTCATCTATACAGACGGTGTAGCCATCAATACGAAGATCGGTTGGATTGACCAGTGCAGGCACATTAGATTGTAATTCTCCACCCTCCCAGCACACCACCTCATTACCATTAATTACGCAAGCAGTCTGGTGGCCAGCCGCAATCTCACTGACATTATTAAGATGCGTCAAATCAATTTCATGAGTTCCCCAACAGGCAACCTGCATACCCACAACGGCACACACATCTTCGCGTACCACAATAAAATCGTCGGCAAACTTAAACTCAGGGGGAATATCCTTAACCCTCTGCTGCAATCCCTGCTCCTCACTACCCCAACACACAAGACCTTCTATAACGGAAAGCATACACGCAATATAGCCGCTACGTTTAACAGCAAGCAAATCCTGCTCATCATGAAATATTGCTTTAACATCCTGGCTCACATGGATAAAGCGACCTCTCTCCACGCTAAAATATAAACCGTAATAGGTTGAAACCGGCCCCGGTGAAACTTCCCCATTCATCAGAAATGTCACGAACGCCGAACCGGGGTTTGCAGTGGACGCAATGGTCACGTCCTTGATTTCGATAGGTGACAGTTTATCACTACATGTGTCTGCACACGAAAACACAAGGCTACCGTCTGAATCGTCTGTAACGGCAACAACACCATCCCCTAACACCTCAAGATCAAGCCGACACCCTGCAATGCTTACCACACAAAACAACAATACAATATTTAATATTTGACGTTTCATTATGACCCCTTCCCTGTATTTTATTTATATTTAAAACATCAACTCATCTAAACCAACAAGTTACCGGGACAAAACATTCAATTCATTAGCCAAATACGTCAAAAATGATTACAACCTGCGCCACTTAATATTCAAGTGGATTTCAGCTGCATTTATTGA
This sequence comes from Ketobacter sp., assembly GCA_041626995.1. Classification (GTDB taxonomy): domain Bacteria; phylum Pseudomonadota; class Gammaproteobacteria; order Pseudomonadales; family Ketobacteraceae; genus Ketobacter. The sequence goes on from JBFKSL010000558.1 coordinate 1,636, forward strand.
AATCAATCACCGTCATTAATGATATTATTAGAGTTATTACGCCGTTATTTTTTTGAGTTTACAATATGGAACCCTTCTCATCTCATTTTGGCAGTTTCGAACTATTGCCTTTACACCACCACCCGAAATCCCCCCTACAGGCGTGGAATGCAGCGGATGAACTAATACTTTCCCATATCACTGAACTCACTTTGGATAAACCTCGTGCCTTGCTAGTGAACGACCAATATGGCGCGCTAGCCATCAGCCTGCATCAGTGGCAGCCCTGGCAATGGAATGATAGTTACTGTAGCAAGCTTGCGATCAAAGAAAACTACCAGCGCAATCAACTTGAATGGCGAGAACACAATTGGATTAACTCAGAAACCGAACTCAACTCAGACCACCATGGTAAATTCGACCTGATTGCCATAAAAATTCCTAAAAACCTTACCTTCTTACGGTATCAACTTTCTCAAATCCGCAATGTAGCAACAGAAAAAACATTGATCGTCACCGGAGGCATGATTAAGCATCTTAGCCAAAATATGATTGAAACCTTTGAACAGATGATAGGCCCATCCCACACATCTTTAGCTAAGAAAAAAGCACGCCTTATCTTTTCCTGTTTAAACGCATCCTTAACAGCACCCGCTCCCAACCCCAGTTATTACGACCTTCCAGGATTGGATCTGCAATTAACAAATTACCCCAGTGTTTTTTCTCAACAAAAGCTGGATATCGGCACTCGTTTTTTACTGGAAAACTTTCCAGATGTAAGCCACTGTGAAAACATCATTGATTTGGGGTGTGGAAATGGCGCCTTAGGAATATTCGCTGCCAGCAAGAACCCTAAGGCGAAGATTCTATTTACCGATGAATCTTACTTGGCATTGAAAAGCGCCAAAGCCTCCGCAGAAAAAAGCTCACTGAAAAATGATTTCGAATTTATCGAAAGTGATGGATTAAATGGCACAAATCCACCATTGAGTGGATACGATTTGGTTTTATGCAATCCACCTTTTCACCAAGGCAACAACGTAGAATCTCAAACTGCCATGCGCATGTTTCGTAATGCACGCAAAGCACTAAGTTCTACGGGTCGGCTAATAGTAGTTGGCAATCGTCACCTGGGCTACCACCAAAGTTTGAAGCGTTATTTCAAACAGGTAACCCTTCTGGCCAGCAATAAAAAGTTTGTTATTCTTCAGGCCAGCTAATTCAAGATGTTTTCGGTGGCGCAAAATTCTTACGCTCGTAGGTAGTATTAAAACCGTATTTTAAGATATTGCTATAGGAGTGTTGCGGATCACCGGGCACATCCACACCTGTGCAGGTGAAGATCTTCGAACAGCCCAACTCAGCCGCATAATTTATACGGGCCGCCAAAATAGCCCCCTGACTGCCCCGGCACCGAAATTCAGGCGCTGTTGATGCAAAATCCAACCAACCAACACCATCACGAATATAAATTGCACCCACACCC
>JBFKSL010000559.1:0-3098 GCA_041626995.1 Ketobacter sp.
CACGGTATCGTGGCTCTGCAAATCCATGGCCAGGCGCAATTTGGTGCCCACACCATCGGTTCCAGAAACCAGAACAGGTTGTTTGTATTTGGTGGGAATCTCACATAAGGCACCAAAGCCACCTAGGCCACCCAGCACTTCAGGGCGAGCTGTGCGCTTAGCCACGCCTTTGATGCGTTGAACCAGCTGGTCTCCCGCGTTGATGTCTACTCCGGCGTCTTTATAGCTCAAAGAAGGTTTATTCTCAGACATGTTTACTGGTGCTCGCAGAAATGTGGATTTAAGGTGCCTAATTTCAGGCCGCGTATTCTATCAGGAGTTAGAAGATTGCCCAATGTTTGGCAATAACTAATCAACAGGTTTCGGTTTTATCCCCTGCCGTGTCGTTGTACACTTCCTTGCGTCCAATTTTGCAGGAATACCAGAGCCTTATGCATGCCATTCGTCGATCTTTCTATGTGATGACCGTTACCGTGCTGGCACTTTTTATGATGTGTCAGGCTCACGCTGTTGAAGTCAAGAACCTGTATCAAGCGTCTGTGCAAGTGGAAGATCGTAGCAGTAGTAAGCGAGTTCGCGCCATTCAGGATGGGTTTTCACGCATTTTAGTGAAAGTTAGTGGTTTATCTACACTCGCCAGCGAGCCTCACGTGCAAGAAGAGCTTCAGCGGGCAGAAAGCTATGTAATTCAATATGGCTATGAATCACGCAAAATTGCTGCCGTCGATGACCTGGATAAGCAGGTGGACGGTATATTCCTGAAAGTGAAGTTTGATCCCCTTGCGGTAAATCAGTTTCTGCGACGCAACGGCAATCCCATCTGGGCCAGTAATCGACCCAATATGGTGATTTGGGGCGCCTATGATGAAGGTCAGGGCCGCCAGCTATTGGGTGGAGCAGTGCAAGAACCTCTGCAAGCGTTGTTTAAGTCCCAAGCAGAACAGCGGGGCCTCCCGATTTTGTTCCCCAGCTATGATCAGCAGGATACCGGCCAGGTTCGAGCCGGTGACATTTGGGGGATGTTTGTTGACCCCATTGTGAGCGCTTCCAGCCGTTATCAAGCCAATATCGTTTTGGTGGCAAAAGTCAGTCAGTTACGATCTCAAGCACGGATCAATGCCATGTTGGTGATGGATGAGCAGCAACATTGGCTGACCCAGGAAGGTTCAAGCATGGAAGAAGTAGTTCAGCAGCTAATGGATCAGGCTGTGGATCGCGTTGGGCAGCACTATGGCGTGTTGGTGTCTAATGAATTGGGGCAGCAGGTGGTTCTTGAGGTGGATTCAGTTGCATCATTATCCAGCTATGCGGAATTAAGCCAGTATCTCGAATCGGTGCTCGCGGTGAAGTCAGCCCAATTGCAGTTTATGCAGGGTGATAAAGCGCAGTTTCTGCTGACATTAGAGAGCACTCTGGATGCACTAAAACAAAGCTTTAAGTTGGATAAAAAGCTGTTTCCGGTATCCCTAGAGCCTATGGAAACCCTTGATGAGGGGGTAGAGCAGCCTGCGCTCTCGGTGGAAGAACCGGTTTCTTTGGAAATTGTTCCTCCGGAGCCCTTAGATGCTCCACCTTCCATTCGTTATCGTTGGCAGGAGCCGGTTGCCAGTCGATGATGAGTGCTGTACGCCAATTGCCGAATATGCTCACTATATTGCGGGTTTTATTGGTTTTTCCCTTTGTGTATTTTATGGTTCAGCAGGCCTACGGTGTGGCTCTGGCGATATTGTTTTTGGCTGGTCTCACCGATAGCCTGGATGGTGCGCTGGCTCGGCGCTTTGGTTGGCGCAGCACCTTTGGTTCCATCGCTGACCCGGTGGCCGATAAAGTTTTGCTGGTAACGGCATTTATCACTTTGGGGTGGGGTGGCCACATTCCGCTGTGGCTGGTGGCCCTCATCGTGCTGAGGGATTTGTATATCTTTAGCGGTGCGATTGCCTATTGGTTTGTGGTGGGTAAATATGAAGGCAAACCCACTCTGATCAGCAAAGCCTGCACTTTTATGTTGATTACCTTAGGGCTGTTGACCATTGCCAATCTGGTTTGGCCAGTGATTGCCGACTGGGTATTTGAATCGATTATTTGGCTTGTGGTGGCACTGTGCCTGGTGAGCCTGATTCAATACACCTTAATCGCCATAAAGGGGTATCGAAGTAAGCAAGTAAAGGTGGCAGGGAGCGATCATGACTAGCGCCTCACATCCCCAGTTACCGCTCAATTTGTCTCGTCGGCCTAACGCCGATTTCCGCAGTTTTGTTGGCTTTGGTAATGAACAGCTACTCAGTCGATTACAGCAGGTGGGCTGCGATTCACCCCAATTTATCTTCATCTGGGGGGCCGCTGAGGTTGGAAAAAGCCACTTATTGCAAGCCAGTTGTCAACAGACAGAAGAGCGTTGCAAGGTGTTTTATCTCAATGCCGAAGAGTTATTGCAGCTGGCGCCAGAGGTGTTGGCAGAACTGTATGACTTTGATTTTGTTGCCATAGATGATCTTAATCTGTTGTTAGGAAAGGCTGATTGGGAAGAAGCTCTGTTTCATCTGTATAACCAATTGAAAGATGCCAATAAAAGCCTTCTGGTAAGTGCTGATCAGGCCCCTCGTTACCTTGAGGCTAAGCTGCCAGATTTGGCTTCCCGACTGGCTGCGATGGAAATTTACCAGGTGTCTGCTTTGGAAGAAGAAGGCAAGCAGGCCTTTTTAACTCAAGGGGCTGATCATCGTGGCTTTGCTCTCAGTGATGACGTGGTTAGCTATGTGTTAAGCCGGTCAGATCGTAGCCTTAGTGGCCTTCACAAGGTGTTGGAAAAGCTTGATCACCGATCTTTACAGGAAAAACGTCTGATTACAGTGCCTTTTGTTAAAAAGGTCATGGGTTGGTAGAACAGTCATCTATACTTCAGAGATGGCAACTAAATACCTGAACAATCGACAATAAATGATCGAACCAACACAGGGAAAACGATTCATTAGCCTTAAATGGCGCTCCTTGATCCTAACCAGCGCCCTGTTGGTTGTGGTGTTTTCCATATTTCTGTTTACCTCACGTTACTCCGCGCAAAACCAACTGAATGAGTTGGGGAAAGAGCGAGCCCAGCG
>JBFKSL010000560.1:0-3094 GCA_041626995.1 Ketobacter sp.
ATTGGCAGAAAGCAGCTCGTAACGTTGGTAAGGCAGCAGATGTGCTGCAGCTGTTTTTGGATGATGAGATTGCACCCGATACTCACTTCCAGTCGGTTCAAGCAGAAGCATTCAAGGTTCTTTTTTAGTTTGGCCAGGAACTGACGGCGCCTGGCCACAATTTCGTCTTTGTGATCGAGAGAAAACTGTTCGGGGATAAGCATCGCCTCACCAAGAGGGCTTTTGCGAGCGACCTTATTCTGGGCCGCTTCCAGCAAATACTTCCGAATCACAAACCAAGTGCGTTTCCCTTCCATATTGGGGGTCCACCGGTTAAGCCCAGCCTCTTCATACAGAAAATGGAGAAGCGATCGGATGGTAAGTTTTGTTGGGTCAGCTTTGACGGCCGCTGGTTCCTTTGTTTCCCCTTTGCTGATAGTTCGGTTTACAGAAAGTTTGGTTAGGGAAAAATCAAGTTTGAGGTTTGTTAACCCGGTTTCCTGATCCTCAGATATGGCTTTGTTCTCCACTTCACCACGTCCGGAAAGCTCTGCCGGGATTTCATATGAGTCGCAATCAGGGTGATGCTGTTGCCCACTGTTGGGCATCCGCTTCAGCACATAACTGTTGTCGCCGGTACGAGCGATATACATAGGGATACCCGGGCTCATACAAAGACACAAAGGACGTTCACGAGATTTGTAAGCGCTGCCCAGGGCATCTTCAAATAAAGGATCTGTACGTCCGAGAACGCAATCGCCGATGGAGTATTGTGTCATTGTCGCCACCTCAGAAAATTGGTTCCCCTCTCGTCCTCATATACTGCATGACTCCGAATGAGAGAAAGTAAACAACCGCTGTCAGCCCCAAGAAAAGTGCAAACACCCAAATAGGACTGACCAGATAACCACTGTTCATGACCTGGAGCACCAAGGCAGGTGTCGTGGCCATTAAAATGAAAAGAAATAATGTGAGCACGTTTTCAGACATAACTGCTGGTGATGAAAGCGGTAAATTATTGTGATCCAAATGAAAGTACTGATTGATACGGTCAATATACTTTTCCACCGCCCATCCATGTTTTTCTGCATCCTGTACGAACGCTATGAAATTGTTCACCCCCAGGGTCTGTAGTAATTCTGAAATCTGGATTCGTTTATCGCTAACCAGGAGTGAAGTGTCGTCGTCGCTGAGCGATACTGTGTCGATCTGAAGCTTGACGTTTGCTTTGACAGCAGGCGTCAGATTGATAAGGGATTTTACTGGACGGTCGGAGTAGATTCCGGTTGGAAGGTCATCGTGCTTACGAAGGGTTGCAAGTAATGTGCTTCCACCATAGACATTAATTTCAATAAGAGCTTTCATGCGATTCATCCCTGGATCGAGTAATACTTCTCAAAGATTTCCAATGCCTCCCGGTTAGTCAGACCGTTACTAAGTCTGTCCCGGACGAATGTTTGTATGCCTGGCTCACGCTCAACCAGATCAGTAATAATCTTCACAACATAATCGGAAGTTTGATCATTTAGAGCGCGGGTTCTCGTTACAGAAATGGCCGTCATTACTTCAGCAGCTAATTTGTTGTTTGTAAGCTGCGCATATTCTTCCGGAGCCACTGAGTTGATAATATTTGAAGAATGCTGGTTTTCTTTAGCGGCGAATAGTTCGCCAATTCCAGGCCGAGGAAGACTTCCAAAATTAGATTCGATGAATGGTAGTGTGTAGAAGGTGGCCACCACCCCCAATATGAAACCAAAAATTGTTCTAATCATTGTTATCACGCATCATGTTTGTCTGTTGAACGGGTTGAGAGTATTTCGAGAAAAACCTACCCAACGTCTGGAAAAGATGGGCTAGTGGGCTTTCTCGAAAGCGTAAATTCAGGTTTTCATCAGTGAGTTGAGCGCACTCTTTCCGAAGCCTTAAAATCTCCTGTTCTAAATCCTCGTAACGATCTGGCTGCTCTGGTTTAAATCCATAATTACCTAACATAGATCCGGAAACGTGCCGCTGAAGCGTTTCCCGTGTCCAGAATGCATACTCGTTATATTTAAGGATCTCCAACCCCATTTCCCTTGGGAGCTGGGGAAACAGGATTTCAACGGCGTATTCGCACCACTCTTTATACCGCTGAAACCCTATAGTGCTGATGTAAATATGCTGTAGGCCGGTGGTTCTGGAGCCTCTCAGAAAATCATTGAATGCAGTGATAACAGCTAAACGTTCGTTTTCGGTCAGTGAATGACTACTGAGTAAGTGCTCATCTTCTTTAGTTGTCATGTGATCATATTCTCCTGATCCGAAAATAAATTAAGGGAGGTTTCCCTCCCATTCCGTTAAAGGTTCAGCGCCCTTTTGGTTCTGCTTTGCAGGGACGCACCAAACTGATTTGCATCGACTGATTTGTCCCTTAGCCAATACGTAATAGTGATTTTGCTTTCCTTCTCGGATTGCTTCTCGATTTGGCTGTCGATAATGGCTTGAACACCGTTGTGATTCCGATCAGCGCGCATGTGATAGTACACAGATGGTGTTGCATCATAGGCATAGGCGAAAGTTTGCATCTTGGCTTCTGCCATGCTGCCCCACTCCTGGCGAATTTCTTGTTCTGTGTAGTAGTTGTATTCCTTCTTGATTTTGATGAAGGCAACATCCACGTTTACGGGCACAGTGAAAGCCAGTTTGTGTTCGATAGGCTGGCCAGCAGAATTCACCACAGTGGTTTTGGTGGTGGTTTCAGCAACCTGTGTTTCCTGAGTCTGTTCCTGGTTAGCTTCACCATCATGATTGATGGGTTTACCAGTGATTGGGTTGTTCCAGCAGGTCAAACACTTACCATCAGCCGAGTAGACATGCTGATTGCTTGCGCAGCCGCCCAATATGATGGCCAGCGCCAGAGTTCCAAATAGTGCAGATAGTTTCATGTAAGTTCTCCTATTGAGAGTGGTTTATTTAAACGTTACTACGAGGTGCCAAACTAGCAACCCGGCAAACCAGGTTGCTGAATGAGCATCGAGCCAGGAGACACCTGCACATACAAAGTCTTGGGTAGACCTGTGTAGTTTCGGATTATCCCGGTCACGGAGCGAAAACCAATAAAAAAAGGGTCATCGAA
>JBFKSL010000561.1:0-3080 GCA_041626995.1 Ketobacter sp.
AACCCCGCTCTGGTTCAAGTACTTGGCCTATGCCCATTGCTTGCGGTGTCTGGAAGCGTGGTTAACGCCTTGGCTTTAGGCATCGCTACCACCTGCGTATTAACGCTTTCCAATTTAGCGGTGTCTTTGATTCGAAACGCAACCACTGATGCCATTCGCTTGCCCACATTTGTGATGATCATTGCCGCCTTCACCACCTGCATTGAATTTTTAATGAATGCCTTTACCTACGAATTATATTTAATTCTAGGAATTTTTATTCCATTGATCGTAACCAACTGCATCGTACTAGGGCGTGCTGATGCCTTCGCCAGCAAGCACCCTCCTCTGCAAGCATTGTGGGATGGTTTAATGATGGGGTCAGGGTTTAGTTTGGTATTGGTAGCTTTGGGTGCCATTCGAGAATTGATAGGCACTGGCGCTTTGTTTAACAATATGCATTTATTATTTGGCGATATTGCTATGAATTGGAAGCTAGAATTCGTTGCTGATTACCAGGGATTTTTAGTGGCCATTTTGCCGCCTGGTGCCTTTATGGTTTTAGGCCTGTTACTTGCCATGAAAAATGTCATCGATGCCAAAGTAGAAGCCGCCGCAAAAGCAAAAAAAGGAAAAGTGGTTGCGGGCAGCAAGCGAGTTCGTACTACGGGTAATATCGCTTAGCTATCTATTGAAAAAACAGCCATGAATAAAGAAAAGCGTTACGAAATTTTCTCGCGCCTGCGGGATCAAAACCCAAACCCCACGACAGAATTGGAATATAACAGCACATTCGAACTGCTTATTTCCGTCATTCTTTCGGCCCAAGCAACCGATGTCAGTGTCAACAAAGCCACGGCTAAGCTCTATCCCAAAGCCAATACGCCAGAAACCATTTATAAACTGGGCGTTAAAGGTTTAAAACCTTACATTAAAACCATTGGCTTGTTTAACAGCAAAGCAGAAAACGTCATTAAAACCTGCAAAATTTTAATGGATGAATACGATAGCGAAGTTCCCTGTGATCGCAAAGCATTAGAGTCTTTACCCGGTGTTGGCAGAAAAACCGCAAACGTTGTTTTAAACACAGCTTTTGGCCAACCCGCCATGGCGGTGGACACTCATATTTTCCGCGTTTCCAACCGAACCAAGATCGCACCAGGCAAAACCGTATTGGATGTGGAAAAGAAATTGATGCGCATGGTGCCGAAAGAATTTTTAATCGACGCCCACCATTGGTTAATTCTTCACGGCCGTTACGTGTGCACTGCACGCAAACCCCGCTGTGGCGCTTGCATCATTGAGGACCTTTGCGAGTTTAAAGAAAAAACCGAATACGAGTGATTTTTGCTCACACTTCCCTCTCTTGCCATTCACGACATGAGACACTTTTGCTTCTTTGACTTACCAAACATCCTTTGCCAATCTTTGTGACCAAGCAGTCATAACAAAAAATACAACGGCTCTGACAATGTGAAACGTCTGTTTTGAAGTCTTTCTTTCAGCGGTCTGTCGAGGTGTGCCGAATACTAAAATGTCGCACGCTAAAGGAGAGAGGCGATGAAACCTACTTTGGGCAATTTTCCTGGCTCGCTGCTAATGCTAGCCATTCTGTCAGGCTGTGGTGGTGACGGAAGCAGTAACGACCAACACGGCAACGAACCCAGATCACAAACCAATGAACAATCTGCAGCGGCACAACAGGCATTCGATGCAGAAGCATTCTTCGCAGCAAGAGTGCAACCACGACTAAGCCTGTGTTCCACCTGCCATATTCCTGGCGGCATTGCCGATACGGAAGCAGGCGATGGTTTGTTACTCTCAACCAACAGTGCCAACCATTACCAAGATTTTTATCAGTCTTGGCAAACATTAGGCGAAGGTGTAACCGGCAACCCGCTACTCACCAACAACGCAGACCCAGCCTTGAGCCACACTGGCGGTACAAGCTGGCCCTCAAGCAGCGAAGCCTACGCCGATGTCGCCGAATTACTCGGCTGCTGGGATGATCCTCAAAGTTGCGCACAAGTAAGCACCGAGCCACCGGTTGTGGTGGAACCTAATGATCTCCCATTACTGGAAATGGGCAGAAAGTTACCTGCCATTGTGGCTGGCTGTGAAGGCCAACCTGACGATGCTCCCATACCACTAGACCCACGCAGTCTCGTGGTGGAAGGAATCAACACATCGGAGGCCGCTGTGCAATTCAACGCCTACTGGATTGATGTGCACAACCCTCTTCCTCCCTATCGCCCCAATCCACTACAAAAACCTCAGACCTGCGGTGAATGGCGCGAACAAGTGGCTGCCGGAGAACATTTCCTACAAACCACATCCTACTTTATGGCTGGGCTAAAAATCTTCACCCCCAGGCGTTACCGCAATGTATGGAAAGTCTGGGGATTAGACGAACGCCCATACAATTTTGATGAGGAAGTGAGAAAACGCTACGGCCTGTTTGAAGCGGATTTTCGCAACCCCTATCCACTGGAAGGTGAAGACCCCAACCTTACCGATGGTGGCAGTGGCCAGCTTCCCATGGGGCTCACCATGGTGAAAAGATTAGATGGCTCTTACACGGGAGAAATGACCATAAGCTGCTCGTTCTGTCACGACTCCCGGTTAGGCACCGTTGCAGAAGGTCAGGAGTTTAACTGGGGGCGCGGTAGCAACAGCTTTGACATCGGCTTATTCGTCAATGATTTCGCCAAACTTACCATTGGCATACCTGCGGTTGTACCCTACCCCTTCGGCCCCCATGCGGGAACCTCCAATGCTTTAGGCGTCATTGATGCATTATTTTTAGGGTTTGATGCCGAGACATTACAAATTCGACTGGGTGCAGAGTTCTTCCCTTCCCATGGGTCTGAAGGACAGGTAAAAACGCCAAACTGGTGGAGCCGAGCCTGGATGACCAGACTCTTCCACGGTGCCCTGTCTTCCGACAATGTCCGCTCCACCATGGCATTGGAAGTGGCTACTTTCATGTTAAACGGAGCCGAACGACGTGCATTAGAACCTGTATTTGAGCAAGTGGACGCTTTTATGAATTCCCTGTCAGCTCCGCCATTCCCCTACCCTGATTTAATCGATACACGCTT
>JBFKSL010000562.1:0-3078 GCA_041626995.1 Ketobacter sp.
AATTGGGGCGGTAACTCCAGCGGACAGAATATCTCGAACATCGATAATCTGGGTAACGTACACCCCGACACCTTTTGGTGGACGCACACTTTAGGTAACGTTAAGGAAAAACCATTCTCACAAATCTGGTCGCAACCCGATGATGAACTTATGGATGGTTTCCGACAAAAGCCCAGGCCAGTTCAAGGCCGTTGCAGCCATTGTCAGTACCTTCCCATTTGTAATGGCAACACACGAGTACGCGCTGCACAGCTAACAGACAATCCCTGGTCTGAAGACCCTGGCTGCTATCTGAGTGACGATGAAATCGGTTTGCCTCAACAATATCGAGGTGATCGCACGCCATTTCCAAATTCCATTAAAATAAGCAACGTTTCTTAATATGGCTTTGTTATTAATACGTGTTTTACTTTTTACCGGGTTACTTATCTCCAACCAGGCTATGGCCTCGGGAAGCCCAGACCCTCAGCCCCTTTATCAACAGCATTGCGTATCTTGCCATGGCAAAGAGCGCTTGGGTGGTATGGGTCCAGCTCTACTTCCGGGTAATCTTTCAAGACTCAAGCCAGCACAGGCAATAGAAGTGATCGCAAATGGCCGAGCTGCAACTCAAATGCCAGCATTTAAAGACACGTTAGATACTACACAGATTCATTCACTAATAGATTATATTTACACCGAGCCCAAACAAACCCCCAGCTGGACCATAAAGGATATGGAAGCCAGTCATATAACTCCGCAACCAGAAAGACTTTTGGGTAACAATCCCCTATTTGAAGCTGACTTACAAAACCTGTTTATCGTGGTGGAACTGGCGGATCACCATGCCACCTTATTAAATGGTGATACATTCGAACCTATTCATCGATTTGCCACACGTTACGCCTTGCACGGCGGGCCAAAGTTTTCACCAGATGGTCGCTATGTGTATTTTGCCTCCCGAGATGGCTGGATCAGCAAATTTGATATCTACAATTTAAAAACCGTTGCCGAAATTCGCGCTGGCATCAACACACGTAATATGGCCGTGTCCTACGACGGAAAATACGCAATGGTGGCCAATTATCTTCCCCATAGCTTGGTACTGCTCGATACAAATACCTTAAAACCCGTTAAATACTTCGAGTTATCTGGCCGCGCCAGTGCAGTTTATACTGCTCCTAATCGTAAAAGTTTTATTGCCGCTCTAAAAGATGAAAAGAAAATAGTAGAAATACCCTACCAAGCTCCTTTTAATATGCGCGAAATACCAACTCAAACTTATCTGGATGATTTCTTTTTCGATCAGGAATATCAATTTCTTGTGGGCGCATCTAGGGATGGTAAAAACGGCCACGTTATCGACCTAAATAGCGGAAAAACAATAAACACGATTCCTCTACCGGGCATGCCCCACTTGGGTTCCGGTATTAGTTGGAGTTACAAAGGTCAAGTCGTAATGGCTACCCCTCACCTTAAAGAAAACAAGGTATCCATTATTAATATGGAAAATTGGAAGGTGGTAAAAACGTTGGATACTTTAGGGTCAGGATTTTTTATGCGCAGTCATGAAGGCAGCCCCTACGCCTGGGTTGATGTATTTTTCGGCCCAAACAAAGACGCGGTCCATATAATTGATAAATCTACCTTAGAAATTGTTGAAACCATTAAACCCATGCCTGGAAAAACAGCGGCTCACGTGGAATTTACCAAAGATGGGCGTTACGCATTATTATCTATATGGGATGATGACGGTGCGCTTATCGTTTACGACAGTCACACACTAAAAGAAGTTAAACGATTATCGATGAAAAAACCAAGCGGCAAATACAACGTTTACAACAAAACTCACTATGCCTCAGGCACCAGTCACTAAATAGTGTTTTTAAAGTTAGTTAAAGTTTCTTCAATTTCATCAAAGTATTCAGAAATTGAATCCAACAATTGATCGACTTTTTCTCTATTGTCGGCCTTAGCTTCTTGCTCTATTTTTGCACATACACTCATTAACTGAGCAGCACCTAGATTCCCAGAAATACCTTTCAGCGCATGGGCAGTTTCTGCCATCCCATTAAGGTCGCCATTATCTTTTAGATTCGACAATTTTGCCTTATATTGAGGCAGCTCAGATAAAAACATATCGATTAACATTACCGCCCTTTCAACTTTTCCGTTCACTCGCTTTAGCAGGCTATCTTGGTTCCAGACTAAATCACTCATACTGATTACCCCTGTATTTTGACTTTTATTTTGCGTGTTTTTGGCCTTGATCAACCACTTTTTTAGAGTAGATTCCAAACCTTCCTGGGAAATCGGCTTACTCAAATAGTCATTCATACCCGCAGCTAAACATTTTTCCATATCCCCTTTCATAGCATTGGCTGTCATGGCAATTATAGGAATAGTTTTGTAGCGCTCACCAGCACGACCCTGCCTAATCAATGTGGTCGCCTGATATCCATCCATTTCGGGCATTTGACAATCCATCAACACTAACGTGTACGGATATTTTTCTTCTGATTTTTTCAAGATATTAATTGCTTCTAACCCGTTTTCAGCAGTCTCACAACTCAATGATAATTCTTCCAATATTCCCATTGCCACGGTTTGATTTATAGAATTGTCCTCTACCAATAAAATACGAACATTATCAGGCCAATGCAATTTACCATTCTTTTCAGTACCGTCATTGGTTTCCAAACTTTGCAAATAATGATGCGTCACTAGTGGTTGCGCATTTTCCATTGCCTCCCCCCCTTCCAATATCACCGCTAATGCATTAAACAGGTCACTGGTTGTTGCAGGTTTGGGAAAGTATCCACTAAATCCTATTTCAGCAAACATTAACGCATCGCCACGATTACATATGGATGTCATCATAATCATCTTCATTGCATCATATCGGCTATTCTCCCGAATGACTTTACCCAGATCCGCACCACTCATCTCTGGCATTTGATAGTCTAACAATGCCACCTTATACACCGGCTTCTGTTTTTTAACTACCCTGTCTTCCAGCATCTCTAATGCTTGAGCCCCATGTTCTGCTTCACTTACTTCAGCACCCCATAACTGTAACTGACGTCTTAGCACCTCACG
>JBFKSL010000563.1:0-3069 GCA_041626995.1 Ketobacter sp.
AGGGGGTTAAATCAAAAAGGGGGAAGCCTTAATGGCCTTCCCCCTTTAACGAAAGTATCAGAGCTTATTCTAAGCGGCTTGACTAATAGCGTTGCATAGCAAAGATTTGATTTCCTGGGGGCTGGCCACTTTGCTTAAAAAGTGATCGCAACCACAGCGAGAAAAGCGCGTACGCTCCTTCTCAGAATCTTTATAGGATATGATGACCACAGGTACGGTTTGCAGGTTTGGCATGGCTTTCAGCTTTTCCACCAGCTGTTCGGAGATCATATCTGGCAGGGTGGCATCCACCATAATCAAATCAAATGATGACTCAGGGCATTTAGCTAAACACTCAAAACCTAACGCATAAAACTTAATGTTGAAGCGCTCATCCAATGATTTGCTTAAATAACGACGAAATCCGAGATCGTCATCTACACACAGAATGTTAAAATTGGATGATTGCATAGCGAGCAAACCTCATAAATACGCCCTATGACTTCCCTACTGTAGGGTGTCTAACTAATTCATTTAATTAGACTGTCCGTTGATTGTTTTTTGTTCCTCATTGAATATAGACCCGGTTCACAAAAAACGCAGGGAAAAATTGTTAATAATTGAATTAAAAGATTATTAGTTTTTACTGAAAGGTAAGCCAAGCGTCACTCATCAGTTTCACGCCTACCATAAGGGTCAGGGCTTCGAAACAGCGCTTCACCCAGAGATTGCCTTTGATGATGGATAAGTGAGCGCCTGCAAACCCACCGAGTAGTGATCCGGTGAATAGCGCAGGAAGCCATGACCATTGAATTGGAGCCTGGAATGACAAGGTAAGGGCGCCGAAGCCATTCCAGAACAACCCTACCAAAATTAGGGTATAAGCAACGGCTGTTTTATAATCTAAGCCAAACCAGCGTATTAGCCAGATGGTTACAAATAAACCTGTACCAGAGGTTAAGCTGCCATTCAGGCTTCCGATGATAAAAAGAACCAGTCCGCCCATAAAATATCCCCATTTGGTTCGGTTTTGTGGATGGTTGGATTGGCCTAAATCCTGTTTCATAAGAGAATAAAGCCCCAGTCCTGTGGTCAAAATGCCGAGGGCCAGTTTGGCAACCTGGTCATCAATTCTCAGAATTATCAGGGCGCCGGTTACCACACCAGGTAAACCACAGGCTAGAATGAAAATAGCAAACGCTCGATCTAGGCTGTTTTCTTTCACATGGCGCAACGTAGCACCCACACCCAGGGCCACACTGGCAATTTTATGGGTTACCAGGGCGCTGGAGAAAGCCAAGCCGAGAAATAGCAGAATGGGTAGCTGCAACAAACCGGCACCTCCACCGGCTAGGGCCGATAGAGTGTTTGCCACAAGGGAAGCAATAAATAAAGTGAGTTGTTCAGCAAGAAACAAAGGGCAGCTCAATACTATAGATTATTAGGGCACTGATGATACCGTAATCTCAGTGTAGGAGAGAGTGAAGTTGAGTACTTTGAAGCAAATTGGAGTGTATCTGCTACTAAGCGTGCTATGTAGCGGAAACTTGTTGGCCGCCACCTACTATCGTT
This sequence comes from Ketobacter sp., assembly GCA_041626995.1. Taxonomy (GTDB): domain Bacteria; phylum Pseudomonadota; class Gammaproteobacteria; order Pseudomonadales; family Ketobacteraceae; genus Ketobacter. The sequence continues at coordinate 1,552 of JBFKSL010000563.1, forward strand.
ACGAGAACGAGAAGGGCCAAAAGGTGATTACACAAACCATGCCGCCTCAATTTGTACACAAAGGTTACGAAATTTTGAACGATGCTGGTCGAGTTACCAAAGTGGTGCCCCGAGCATTAACCGCAGAGGAAAAAGCGGCACTGTCTGCCAAAGAACAGCAAAAATTGATAGATGAACAACAGCGGGAAAAAGATAAAAAATTACTATCCATATTCAGCAGCCCGGAAGATGCAGAGCGAGCTCGCGAGCGTAAACTGGAAGCCATTGATGTGTATATCAACGTTACCCGAGGCAATATTAATAAATTAAAGGGCGATTACGATACTGCTCAGGCGCAGGCTGCTCAAAAAGAACGCGCTGGTCAGGACGTGCCTGACTTTATCATTACTAAGCTTGCCAATATTGAGCGTCAAGTGCGTTTGGCAGAAGAGTCCATTGTGGAAAAAGAACAAGAAAAAGAAGTGATTCGCCAAGAATACGAAAAGGATATTGAACGTTTAAGGTACTTGGTGGAACAACGTAAAAAAGCGAAACAAGAACGCTATTCAAATTAAAATAACGTCTTCATTAAAACAGCTAACAGTTCATTGCTAAATGCAATATAGAGATTGGATCAGATTGTGTGATTATTGTTAGCTGCAATGCCTGCTTCTCGATTACTCGCTATACTTAAATACCAATTAAGTTATTAAACCATAGAGTAATTCTAACCTATGCCAAGCAAGAAACGGTTGGGCTCCATTCCACATCATTGGCTAGAAGCCTTTTTCGACGAGGGCAGCTTTTTGCCCATGAATAGTCGTACCAATGAAGAAGACCCACAATCCTATCCCGGTAATGAAGTGATTGCCGGTATTGGCAGAATTGATGGGCACCCGGTTGCCGCATATGCCCACGACCCGAGAGTGGAAAGGGGATTTGTGAGTGTGGCAGGTGCGGAAAAAATATGTCGTATAATGGATCGCGCATTGGAACATGGTATGCCTATTGTGGCGTTTATGTCGTCACCAGGCATTTCCATTGATGAAGGAATTGATAGTGGTGATGCGTACACCAAGGTAATCAGTCGCACCATAGCTATGTCCGGCGCTGTGCCACAAATTGCGGTTGTTATTGGGGTTACTATGGGTGCTCCTGCTTATTCCGCAACATTAATGGATTTCGTGCTGTTCAATAAAGTGCGATCTCATTTAATGGTCACCAGCCCTAATATTGTTGCTGATGTGCTGGGCCAACAGACTACATTGGCAGATTTGGGTGGGAGTGACGTGCATGCCACCCAGACTGGCATAGCGGATTTTGTGGATAAAAATATTGAGCAACAAATTCAGCGCGCACGAGCTTTGATTCGATTGTTTCCTCCCACCACAACCGAGCATGCTGCAAGAATTTCGCCGCGCAATCCTGTGCATGCATTACCAAAGTTACCCGAACAGGATAACTTTGGCTTTGATATGAAAGCCGTGATTGCCGGTTTGGTAGATGGGTCGGAATATTTACCCTATCGGGATCAATTCG
>JBFKSL010000564.1:0-3066 GCA_041626995.1 Ketobacter sp.
CCATTCCGCTACATTGCCGGCCATATTCAAAATACGGTAGGGTGATGCACCATTACCAAACGAGATCACCTCTGCCGCGTAGATATAACCATCCACCTCTCCCCACTTATCACCACCAGTGTTGGCGCGACTGTAGTCCCACTCATCTCCCCAAGGCCATACCCTGCCATCCTCACCCCGCGCTGCTTTTTCCCATTCTTTATCAGTCGGCAATCTTTTACCCTGCCACTGACAATATGCTTGGGCGCTCCACCAATCCACACCAACCACCGGAGAGTCGTCCAATTGAAAAGTGCTTTTTTCAAATGGAGCAACAGCATTGGCTTCAGACTTTTTAAAATAGTCAGAACGGTACTCTTTCCAATAACGAGGAATAACACTTTTCTTTTCCCCTGAGGGCAACGACAAATGCGTTTTATTTTGATGTTTTTGAGAATCAACAAAGGCTCTGTAACTTCCATTGGAGACTTCTGTTGCATCTATCCAGAAGCTGGCAATGGATTCCTCCACCTTATTACCCCCGTAAAGGAATTTCCCACCAGGCACTCGAACCATTCCATTGCGTGCCTGCTTTACTACAGAGCGTGCTATACGATAGTTTTCTTTATTCATCGCAAGCATCTCGTCAGAAACAATCTGAGAACGTCGCGCAGGTTGTTTTTTTTGCAGCTGTCTGGTCACTGCCAAATCTTCAGCCCAAGCGAATTCATTGACCAACAACAGCAATATGCCGATTTTAATAACAAATGAAGTTAACCTGCTTCGGCTATATATCATGACCAATGCCCCTTTTTACAAACTCGTTCCAACCCGTTGATCTGATTTTTATCCCATCAGAATTCACAATGAGTGCTTCCACCCCTGCTTTATCATTAACCCATTGAATTCCTTTTTCCGGACCCATAACAAACACCGCAGTGGCGTAGGCGTCTGCCAATGCAGAGGAAGCAGTCACGATTGTGACGCTTTGACAACGATTAACAGGCCTGCCAGTAATCGGATTAAGGATATGCCCATATCTTTTTCCATTTCTCACCACAAATTGCTTTGCATCACCGGAAGTGGCGATAGAAATATTTTCTGCTGAAAATTGTTCCAAAGTGCGCCCTTCCCATCTGGGATGTTCTATATCTACAACCCAAAGGCCACTGCTCTTTTTGCCTAATAGGTATATATCACCGCCGGCACTTATGGCCGCTCGCTGAATACCTCTCTCCCTCAACAGTCGAATACCCATTTCGGCAGCATACCCCTTACCAATGGCGCCAAGATTTACCCGCATTCCAGATTTTGGCAGGTAAGCTGTACTTTTCTCTTCGTCCAGAACAATGGCAGATGCATCCACCAATTCTTTTTTCTCTTCAATTTCTTCTTCTGTTGGAATATTTTTATGAAGATTCTTGGCAAATGGCCAGAGATCCCAAACCGGCCCTATGGTGATGTCAAAACTGCCGCCAGTTTCCTTGTGAATGACTTTGGAAAGCTTGAGTATTTCCATTGTGTCATCACTAATGAGAACAGGGCGAATTCCCGCGCTTTCATTAAGCCTCGCCACATCACTGCCAGGTACCCACGAAGAAATGGTTTGCTCGAGATCTTTAATTCGATCAGACACTGCTCTAATTGCTGCTAATGCCTGTTTCTCCGGAGCATCCACCATGAACACAAAGTGACTTCCCATCAATATGGTTTCACGCTTAACCTCCTTGTTGTTTTGCTGAGCATCGAGCTTATGTAGCACCACTCGACTGGAGGAAAGCTCACCATCGCTCGAATCTATTTCGCCGATAGGCTCATCTTTCAATGACTGAAAATAACCTATGGTCATTGCGCCCAGCATGATGACCAGCGCTACACCCCATGACTTTTGGCTTTGCATTATTCAATCCCCATAACAAAGTTTTCGAGATCGTCTATCTGACGAGGCGTTAGGTGTGATGTACCACCATGTGTATCAAAAACCTGGTTTTGTTTGTCTAACTCACCACTGGGTTTTCTAGCTGTAGTTTCGTTGAAACCCACTTCCAATCGACCCGGCCGCACCTCTTCATCGCCCATATAGACAGGGAAACGATATTTTCTGGCAGCTGGATGATTAGGGGTAAGCAGAACCTCGCGCAGCGAGCGTGCTCTGGCATGATGGAGAAATACCGGTGGTCGATCGAATAGCCCACGCAAGTGCATGGTTGTAAATGTTCCTTCCGGAGCCTCCACTCGCCCTTCGTCTCCATCGCGATCAAGATTGAGTGGGTCTCCATTAACCATCTCCACGCGATTCACACTCACCAGGGTGTAAGAGGCATCTCTGCGAGTATTGGTTGTTAAAATGGGTAATGCTCTTCGATCGTTATCGGCCAATTCACGGGTTTTGTTGGTGAACTCAGGCGCGGTATGACACACACCACACATAACATTGGCAGAATTAAATAGTTTTTTACCCCGTTTAAAAGAGGGGCTTTGTTTATCAAAAGGATTAGGAAGTAATCGAGTCTCATTGCCAAGCCAGGCCCCCATAAACCCGAACAAATCACGCAGATTGTAATCCTTTCCAAAATACCGTTCTGACTGCTGCTTGATAAACCCGGCTCTTCTTTCTTCCAAGTCGTACCATTCATCACCCAGCTTCCTAACCTCCACACGCTCTTTTAATTCCTCATGCATTAACTTTCGTTCAACAAGTGGAACTTCAGACTCGATATGACTGAAATCACCGGCCCAGATAGGACGATCGAAATCGATGGAGCTCATGGGTTCTGTAATGTCAGCGCCTTGCCCTTCTGAAAGCAAGTGTGTGCCTTCGAAATAATAGGGTTGAATGGCGAATAAATTTTTCATCTGAGGAATACCCAGTGTACCGCCAGAAGTGAAATGGCCTTCGCGATTTTGCCCAATCACTTCAGCTGCACCCCAGCCTCGACCATCACCTCCATCGCGATAATGACAATGCAGACAGGAAGTATCGCCATCTGAACTGAATACTGTGGTATGCGCAATCATTCCGCCTCTCTCTGCATCGGTATAGGGCGCAGGCGGGCTTACATTGCCTACAGCAATCGTGGAAATTCG
>JBFKSL010000565.1:0-3064 GCA_041626995.1 Ketobacter sp.
CTGGCCCAGGCCGCGGCTACCCCAAAACCCAAATCGTGGAACGGGGCGACTGGTTAGAAGTCATCATACGCAAAACCGACTGGATCAAAGTTCGTACTCGAAAAGGCCACGAAGGCTGGGTAAATGTTGAAGCCCTGGCCCGCACCCTCGATCCTGACGGAGAGCGCACCCAAATTAGAACCGTAGGTAAAGGCGACTTTATACATCGAGTATGGGAAACCGGATTCAAAGTGGGAACCTTCTCTGGCGCGCGCACCAGCGACGCGTATCTTGGCTACTACTTCACCGATAACCTATCCATTGAAGGCACCATTGGCAACGCCTTTGGCACCAGCGTAGATTTCCTGTTTCTTAACGCCAGCCTAACCCATCAACCCTGGCCAGAATGGCGCTACTCCCCCTACTTCACCATTGGTGGAGGCGTCAAACAAACCCAATACTCCAAAACCGAGGCGCAACTCAGTGACCGCACTGACCAAACCGTGCACGCCGGTGTCGGCTTAAGAATCTATTTAACCCATCACTTGATGGTACGCGGAGAATACCGCACAACCGTGATCCTAACGGACCAAGAACAAAATGAAGAGAGCGACGAATGGACAATAGGATTATCCGCCTTTTTCTAGGTGCTAGCCTGGCATTACTGTTTACCAGTACCAGCGGCCACGCCGAAGAAGGGTTACAAGACACCCCGGTTATTGACCCCAGCATTGTGAGACTGGGCCTGAAAGAAGACGACCTGGACGAAGAAAATTTTGAAGTGGGCGCTTATATCGGCTATATGAGCGTAGAACATTTCGGCACCTACCCAGTATACGGCGTGCGTGGTGCCTGGCATGTTTCCGAAGACTTATTCTTTGAAATCAATACAGGTATGACGTCGGTTGATCGCACGCCAGCGGAAGACTTCAGTGGCACAGACACCAGTTTTTTCACCGACGACGAACGAGACTTCCTCTATTACAACCTATCGCTTGGTTTCAACATTTTCCCTGGCGAAATTTTTATTACCAAAGACTGGGCTTTTAACTCTGCGTTCTACGTCATTGCCGGCGGCGGCACCGTGGATTTTCTTGGAGAAAAAGAATTTGCACTAAACCTAGGTGCTGGCTTAAGGGTCATATTCACCGACTGGTTCGCAGCACATATTGGATTCCAAGATATCATTACAGATAAACCGGCGGCCCTAAACCCAAGCGGTGACGAAGGCTCAGCCCATAATATGCAATACACGTTTAGCGGTACTTTTTATTTTTGATACTGCTGTTTTGAACCAGCCTGGGGGCAACCTATTAACCTGATGAGGCATTAAGGTCATGAAAAAAACCTATACCATCACTGCTTGGATCGCCGCCTGCTTATTTCTAATCAGCTCGGCCAGTTTTGCAAAAACCGTAGAATTGTCTGGCCCAGCGCCTGATTTCGGCCTGCCAGCCGGCCAGAAAAAGCCACTAAAGCTATCGGATTTTAAAGGCGATGTGGTGATGATTAACTTCTGGGCATCTTGGTGCGGCCCCTGCCGTGAAGAAATGCCCTTGATTGAAGGCCTGTATCAAAAATATAAAAAATTAGGCTTTACCGTATACGGTGTGAACGTAGACACCAACCCAAAAGACGCACAACCATTACTGAAAGAATCCAAAGTGAGCTTTCCAGTGGGCTATGACATGAAAAGCAAAGTTAGCGAGCTATACAAAGTAGACTCCATGCCCAGCACCATTATGGTAGACCGCAAAGGCAACATGCGTTTTCTGCATCGTGGCTACAAGCCTGGCTACGAAAAAGATTACGAAAAACAAATTCGGCAACTGATTCGCGAATAACAATATGATTATGAACAAAGCCGTTTGGATTTTAGTTGGGGTATTGATGGTAACGGGCTGTGCCCCTATCAAACCCTGGGTAAAACCCTATGAACGTAACAACCTGGCCGACCCTGTCATGAGTTTTAGCCGTGACCCTATTGAAGCCAGTTATATGCACCATGTATATCAGGCCCGTGAAGGCGCCCGAGGTGCAGAAGGCGGCGGCGGAGGCGGCTGTGGCTGTAACTGATTTGGCAACACGACTTACCGCTCTTATTGGGCTGCTGCTATGCAGCGTCGCCACCTTTGCCGCCGTACTGCCAGAAGACCGGGCCGATTACATGTACCACAGCTATGACGGTGGCGGCATTAAGATTGATGGCCCGTCAGTGCTGGTGCGCAAAAGCGTCACCGACGATGTTTCCGTTAGCGCCCAGTATTATGTGGATGAAATTTCCAGCGCCTCTATTGATGTAATGGTAGTGGCCAGCCCCTACAAAGAAGAGCGCACCGAATACAACATAAGCGCCGACTACCTGATTAACAAAACGATCATCAGCGGTGGCTACACTGAAAGCACAGAAAACGACTACGACGCGGAAACCTTTTTCTTCGGCATCAGCCAGGACTTCTTTGGTGACTTAAGCACCCTCAGTATTAACTATTCTGAAGGCGACGACATCGTTCGAAAAAGCACTGACCCCGATTTCGAAGAATATGCGGAGCACCGCAGCTATCAGTTCAGCTGGACTCAAGTGGTCACCAAAAACCTACTGATGAACTTTATCTACCATGTCATCACTGATGAAGGTTATCTGAACAACCCCTACCGATTCTATCGCTGGCATAGCGGTACCAGCTTCGCCACTGGCACAGAGCTCTACCCCGAAACCCGCACCAGCCAAGCCTTTGCCGTTCGGGGCAAGTACTACATGCCTTATCGAGCTGCATTCTCCTTCGAATACCGCCGCTACGACGACACCTGGAAAGTCAACGGCTACAACATCGAAACCGGCTATACCCACCCGCTGGACGACCGCTGGATGCTGGATTTCAAATACCGCTATTACAAACAAAGCTCAGCGGAGTTCTATCAGGATATATTCGACGAAGCCTCCCCTGGTGGCCGCGATTTCCGTGCCCGCGACAAAGAACTCAGCGCATTCGACACTAACAGCTTCAGCGCAGCCGTTTCCTACGAATTTGATATCCCCTGGACCAGCTGGCTGGAAAAAGGCTCGGTTAACCTGGCCTGGACC
>JBFKSL010000566.1:0-3057 GCA_041626995.1 Ketobacter sp.
AACGCCAGCCATTCCGTAGGCATCGTTTTGCACATAGGCACAAATCTGATCTACTTCAACACCGTTATCCAGTGCTTGATTGATTACTGCCGCCGCTTCTTCAATATAGGAAGCCCGGTAGTTAATAACATCACCTACACCCGGCCGTAACAAACCTGCGCCAGTAAAAAAACCCACGGCAGGCACTTGGTTTTCTGCCAGTATGGGCAACGACACTTTCGCAGTTGGTGTTCCAACATTACCTACCATGGCAAAAATACCGCTATCGATTAATTGCTCTGTACCACGCTTGGTTAGATCCGGCGTATAAGAGTCATTAACCGTAACGTATTTTAAAGATCGTCCCTGGACGGTTACGCCTTTAAATGCGGCTTCAATTCCTGCCCGCATTCCCTGACCCAATCCTCGAGACTGTCCTTCCAAATCCAACACGCCACCAACATAAATAGCTTTATCGTCGATACCTTGTCGATCGGCTGCAACACCTTCTAACGACCAACCAAAGGCTGCCATCGCATAACACCCAGCCATAATCCATTTCTTAAACTTCACTCCAGCATCCTCCGCAGGTTTATCCTTAATGAGTGACTACAAGTTTTTCTGACATATTCAAAAACAACGCTCTAAAATCTACTTCAATCCATAATTTTTCGTGGTAATACAAATTCGTAGTATAAGGAGCCAATGCTTCGGGTACGCCATGACGATTTTCCAATATTTGCTGCTGCATGAATTCCATCCGCACCGGTAAGTTTGGCAGTACAATGGCCATTCCATTCTGTTGTGGTTCGATCACCAGAAGCTTTTGAACCTTTCTGCGTTTATAGGTATTTCCTTCTATAAGACTTTGCATATCAAAAACGGGAAGAATTCTACCTCGCAGTTGCGCCATACCTACCAACCATTGAGCGGTTCCAGGTAATGGGCATAACGATAGATTCTCCACCACCTCACAGCGTAAGTGAGGGGCCACTAAAATACCCACGTTTTGCAATTCAAATCCGTGCCCCTGAAATACGAACGTTTCCGTTTCATTTTCAGTTTTCTGAATACTAAATTGAATTGATGCTTGAGAATCTAACGCAGCTATCGGTGGAATCATTTGCTCAGACATGCACTACTTCCTATCAGCAAAAGCTCGACACTTGATCGATTATTTGCTCTTCAGTGTAAGGTTTTGAAATAAGTGCTTTTCCACCTTGCTTACGTGCCCACATAGCATCGGCTTTCTGGTTTTTTGAGCTAACAAAAAGTATTGGAATGTCTTTAGTGTCTTCTGCTTGAGTGATTTCACGGCATGCGCGATAACCATCGGTTCCTTCCATCACTATATCCAAAAGAATCACATTTGGTTTTTCCATGTGCGCTAGCTGAATAGCTTTTTCGCCAGAATCGGCGGTAATCACGTTATAATTTGCTTTAGTTAAAATGGATTTCAAATTTTCCAGATCTGCAGCGGAATCATCTACGATTAATATTTTAGTCATGATCGAATCTCCTTAAACGACTTTACGTGCATGGTTTACCATGCGTTCAAACACTTCTGACAATTGGGAATCGGTTGGCGGCTTAGTCAAATAGGCATCACATCCCGCCATATTGCCGCGAATGCGATCAAATGGTGATGTGTTACTGGTTAACATGACCACAAAGGCGGGTGCCATAGATTTAATTTGTCGACACACCTGGTAGCCATCTATTCCAGGCAATACGATGTCCAGAAACACCATGTCAAATTGATTCTCAGCGGCAAGTTCTACCGCTTGCTCACCAGTTTCCGCAAATGCCATATCCATAGGGCTTTCACAGAGATGCGGTAGACGTAGATTCAAAAAACGTCTAATTGGCATGCTGTCATCCACTACCAAAACCTGCAAAGACTCACGCAAATTCTGCGGCAAATTTTGTGCAGCCTGATTAATGGTTTGTACAAATTTTTTGAGAACAATAGGTCGCGATAATAGAGGGCTTGTTGCTCGTGTTTCGAGCCCGCTTCCTATAAAAATCCCTTGTGCCGTTTTGTTTCGAAATTGATTAGTACGCCACTGCGCTATAGATTCGGCTTCATCCGCATTGATCAATACGATCTGAGCCTCTTCCAATTCACCCTGTTCATCAAAGCGAAATTTATTCAGTTGGTGCGCACTTAAGCGAAAGATATTACGAACAAACTTTTGATCTCGATCCGTCAGCCCTATTTGGCTAATTAGGATTTTTTCAGAACTAAATCCCATACTGCTCCCTGCCTTCCCATAACATCTTCTCAAGATTGTCATGGGAATAAATCTCATTTACAACGTTCTCAAATATAGCAGAGCATTTTTCCTGTAAAGGGTCAGCTCATAAGAATTTGTGAAAGGCATCATAGTTATCGAAAAGAAAATATCCAAAGCATTCTTACCTTGTAGGAATATCTGAAGACCAAGTAGGCGATATCTCACACAACCCAATGGATTTAGGATCAACTTTGTGAATGATAGGGACCTGGGAGGGTGGAAAATTTGATGGCGGTCAACCCGATGCCATTAACTGGTATGGTAAGCGTTTTGTTTCAATGGAATACGTTGAGCCCTTATTGGTCACCGCTCCCGATGGTTCCATTCAAGTATATGAAGGACTGGGGTCAGCTCGCTTAAGAGAAGTACTGTTCGAGAACCGTGTTTCCACATTTCTTCTTCTGGCTTAAGCGTGTAGAAGATTAGCTCATTCATTTCCCTGCAATGTGAGCACCAAGGTTCGTGAACCACCGTGATTGCGATGCTCACATAGATAAATTCCCTGCCATGTACCAAGATTAAGTCGGCCCTGGCTCACCGGCACAGTAATACTGTTTCCCAATATACTGCTTTTTATATGGGCGGGCAGATCATCACTGCCTTCCAAGGTATGGGTGTAATAGGGTTCGTCTTCTCGAATAGTTCGATTAAAGTAACTCTCGAAATCCTTTCTCACCGTTGGATCTGCATTCTCATTAATGGTGATCCCCGCTGTCGTATGGGGGACAAAAACATAACAAATACCCGATATAACATTACCCCTTTTTACAATGTCTTCGAC
>JBFKSL010000567.1:0-3041 GCA_041626995.1 Ketobacter sp.
AACCAATGGGTTCTTAATACAAGCTAATACAGGGCGGGAAAGATGTGAGATAATAGAAAAAATCGTTTAGATTGAAACACCTGTATTCACTAAGTATAGCAGTATATAGCGTTATTTTATGACCAAATGGGGGCATTGATGTGATTGAGGTTCAACAAATAAGCACACAACCGATTGAGGGGCAGAAGCCGGGTACATCTGGATTGCGCAAGAAGGTTGATGTTTTTCAGCAGCCTCATTATTTGGCTAATTTTGTTCAAAGCATTGTAAGTGCCCTGCCAGAGAGTGAACGCAATTGCATCGTTGTGGGTGGCGACGGTCGTTATTTTAATCGTGAGGCCATTCAGATCATACTGGAAATTCTGGTGGCCAATTCTGTAAAGCGCATTATTGTGGGGGAGGGTGGTGTTTTGTCCACTCCGGCGGTATCCCATTTGATTCGAAAAAATAACGCCAATGGGGGCATTGTGCTATCTGCCAGCCATAACCCTGGGGGGCCAGGCAAGGATTTCGGCATTAAGTTCAATAACGCCAGCGGAAGCCCCGCCCCAGAGTCGGTCACTAACGCAATCTATGAAAATACCCGATCTATTTCAATGTACCAGAGGTGCGATCTTCCTAGTATTGATTTAGGGGCTGGAAACCAGTACGAATTTAACAATTCTGCGATCACGATTGTGGATAGCGTTTCAGACTATGCCAGTTTAATGCAAACCTTGTTCGATTTTGATTTGATTTCAGACTCTATTAAAAGTGGTAGCCTCTCGTTATGTTTTGACGCCATGCATGCGGTAACAGGGCCGTATGCAACTGCCATTTTTGCCGATCTCCTTGGAGTAAGCCAAAAAAACCTGTTCAACTGCCAGGTTAAGGAAGATTTTGGTGGTGGTCATCCTGATCCAAATCGTGTCTATGCGAAAACCCTCTATGACCACATGTTTACCAATACGGCCCCCGATTTGGGCGCAGCGTCCGATGGTGATGGCGATCGAAATATGATTATGGGGCGTGGAGCCTTTGTTAGCCCAAGCGATAGTCTCGCCGTGATTGCTGAACATCACCAATGTATTCCACAGTTCCAAGAAGGAATCGTGGGTGTGGCCCGATCAATGCCCACCAGCACTGCTTTGGATCGTGTTGCTGAAAGCCTGAACATCGCCTGCTACGAAACCCCAACTGGTTGGAAGTTCTTTGGGAACCTACTGGATAAAGGCTTGGTTCGTCTATGTGGTGAAGAGAGCTTTGGTACCAGCGGTGATCATGTTAGGGAAAAAGACGGTGTATGGACGGTGCTTTGTTGGCTCAGTATTTTGGCCAGTACAAAGCAGTCCGTGGATACGTTATTAAATAAGCATTGGCAAACATATGGCAGAAGTTTCTACTGTCGCCATGATTATGAAGGTCTTCATGGGGAGCATGCCCAAGCTGTAATGGATGGCTTGATTGCCAACAAAGCCAGTATCATTGGAAAACAATTCGAGAATGTGACCGTGAATGATGTCAACATGTTCTCTTATGAAGATCCTGTGGATCAGTCTATATCAGAGAATCAAGGCGTAAGGGTGTTATTTGAAGATGGCTCGCGGGTGGTCTATCGCCTTTCTGGCACAGGAACCGATTCAGCTACTTTGCGGGTGTACTTGGAAAAGATTGAGCGCAACGCCGAAAGTTTTACTCAGGATGCCATTTTGTTTAATGAGGAATTAGGGCAATTTGCCAACCGGGTGGCCAATATAGAATCCATAACTAGTATGAAAGCCGCAACAGTTAAGACTTAATCCCTTGACTGTGTAGCTATCATTCAACAAAATCCACGTTTCAGATTGGTTTAGGTAGTGTTGTAAATATGAATGTTGCAGAACTTCGGGGAGAAGCCCTGGATTATGAGATGTATCGTCATGCCTGTAAGGTATCAGGCAAGCAAGCTTCCAAGCAAGAATTTGAGTCGGGATACAGTAAAGGGCAATTCCACTTCCATCAGGATAAAGCTCTTTTATTAGATCTGCTGGAAACCTACCGTATTAATGTGCAGTTTTTAGCAAATGAATGGTTAGCATCCACAACCAAAGGAAGTTGCTGGGGCGATACGCCCACTACTGCTGTTTGTAGGTTGGTTCTGCTATTAAGCCCTAATTAATTTTGGCTTGCCGCTGTTTTAAACTAAGGGCTATACTCATTCGATACATTAAAAATCATAATAATATTTGTCGAGGCCGTAGTTGAGCCAAACACTACTCAGAATTCAGTTGCTTAGAAAACTTTGGGTGCATCTCACACCCAAAGAAACCTTCGGCCTATCCTCTCCTGATAAAATCCAGCGCAGCGGACAAACGCTAGGTGAAATTCGGCGCCAGGAACTTTCCCATCTGATTAATGTTGAGCGTCAATTGCACGAGGTTCGCCGTGGAACCAGCACCCTTGATGCTCACGGTAAGTTAGTCCAAGCCGGAGAAATTCGAGACATTAGAGAAGTGAAGTTTTCCTCAATCATTGAGCAATCAGAACCCCAAGCAGTGCAAAAAGAAGGGCTGCCGGATCTGCAAAAATTGCTCAATAACGCCGCTGAGATTCACACTTTGGATGCTTTGGAACGCTTGTTACGCCTGCAGAAGTTATATCTGCTTACAGAGCGAATCATATTAAGCATGGAAATCGGCGAAATCGACAAAAGCGCAATGGATCGTCGCTGGTTCAACCGTTGGAAGTTGAACGCCTGTGAAATCAGCAATGGTGGCTTGCAACAACTGTGGGCCAAAATTCTGATAAGGGAATTGAAAAAACCCGGTACCACCAGTCTTCGTGCGTTAGAGCATCTCTCTTTCTTTAACCATGAAGATGCGGAAAACCTAAATAAAGTGGCTTCTTGGTCTTGTGGTGATTTCATCTATCGTAGTGCCTTACAGGCATTGCCCGATCATTTCGATATCATCGACGAGAGCAACAGCGGCCGCCCGTTTCGACTGGTAGCGGCGCCGGCGCGCAATTTTCTCAACACCAGTTTTAACGAAACGCCGACGGCGCGCAAATATGAACAGCGGCCG
>JBFKSL010000568.1:0-3041 GCA_041626995.1 Ketobacter sp.
CGTCAGACTTCAAATCGTTAATAATTATTGCTGAGTCACTTATATTAACAGGGGCTTTAGGGTTTTCTTGCCAAGGCTGGTTACTTGTATTTGAAACGGATTCAGCGCTCTGAAGAGTTGTTTTTGAAATATTCCAACCATCTACTCGAAAGAAATTAAAGCGATCAGAAACATCGATATCTTCGAGTGTTTCAAAAACAATTGTCTTACCGCCATCGGTAGGCCTATATCGAACCTGCAAACCTTTGTCGACCCTGCCATCTGCTCTAGCTTCAATCGCCAATAGAGTCGTTGCTGAAGCAGCACCAGCAGGGTGGTAACCAAGCATGGCTACCATTTTTCGCATATAGTCCCATTCTGTTGCGGTTCGCAAAAATGCTTCATTAGCATGAGCATTAATATGTTGCGTTAGTACGTGGCAACTTCGTACGAATGCTCTACCAAGCTCCCAAGCAATATCGCCTCGGTCGCCGTTGTATTGCTCAAGAAGCTGTTGGTTAATTGCATTTAGCAACCAGTCTTCGTCATCCTCTTCTTCGTTTAATGTTTCTAAATCGAATAACGGATCTAATTGCTGCTTCCAACGTGACCCATAATTTGCCTTCCAATATTGGCGCATGACTTCAAGGAAATCCGCGGCGTTTCCATCGGAATAAGTTAATTCAGTCAAGCCCGCTCGATTCCATCGAGTTAAATTTGTTTTAGCCCAACGGTCCTTTGGTTTAAAGCTCACCCTCTCCTACCTCCTTGAAGATGAACCTGTAAAACTCCAGCGCCTTTATTGTTGCACATAGCCAACTCATCAGGGTCTATCACAATGAACTGAGGAATTTCCGATTGATTAGATACCAAACTAGAATCCATTCTTGCGAATCTACGCATTTGCATATCCACAACACCATCTAACTTCATCACGCGCTGATAAATATCGCTGAGTTGGATATCTTGACCAGCAGCTAAACGTCCAGGTCGAAAGAAACCATCAGGGCCTGTTCCAAGTTCGCGCTTTACTTCACGTAAAATTTCAGATTGAAAATAGCGTTCGTCCATAAAAACCGTAATTTCTACAATTAGCCCGACCGGGATCACATCTTGCAAAGCTACGGATTGGCCTGCCATACGATAACGGCGTAGATAATCCGAGAGTAATTCACGAATGGTAGGATTCGCTTGCCATTGTGGTTCTCTCAATTTCCACTGCGCATGGAAATTTGAAATGTGTTGCTTCATTTTATTCGACAAGGTGCGCTCGTTTGTTCCTAAGCGATCATCGAGTCGCCAGTCTTTAAACAATGCAACAACTACATTTAATTCAAGCCAGGAACCATTCCAGTGCTGCCTTGTATAAGCCCTTAGCACCAGTGGATGTGCACTTAATTGGTTACCATAGTCGTCGCTGCTCACCATTCGTTGCTGACGACGAATTGACGCAGGACCTAACCTGCGATCTATTTCCATTTGATGGGGTTCATCCTGATAGAGTTTAATGAGCTGCTCTACACTTTCTAATTGGCGTTCTTCCCAAGGTTTATAATTTATAAATGAAAGCCAAGCTAAAAATGACTCCAGCCTTCTAGCTGTTAGCAAATAACTTTCTGCACTTACCCTGTCTGCCATATCAGAAAGTAAATCAAGCTGGGCCGCCAATATTTCTATGAGTACTAACTCTAAATCGCCTTCATTCCAGCGTTTTCGCTCAGGAAAACGATTCTGCAAATCCAGCAACATCGCTAAGCGAAAACTTTCAAAATCGCGTTGATGCCAATCAAAATCATCGCCAATTTTTGGTACGGGTTCAGGTAGTGTTACTTTCCTATACCCAGGATCACCTTGATTGATCTCTTCCCATTGCAAAGATGGATCTTGCAATTTAGCCATTTGCGCTACCTGAAAATTCAAATAAATGCTCTTCGTTTCTATTAATTGTCGCAAGGCGATACGCTATTCGGATATAAAGGATGTTCTCATGGGCTTGACTAAGCCTTCGTTCTATTTCAATAGAAGAAGGATCTACCTCCCCCCGCAACACTTCTGACAAACTGGAAAAAAGACGTTGTCGAGTTAAATCCCATAGTGAAGTATTATTTGTATCAAATATAAGTTTTTGCAGCCCTGCGCCAAAATCTAATCGAAAAACGCGTTCGCCAGGATTAGTAAATAATACTTGCCTTATCTGCTCTCGAATATGCTCACGACGCTGTGATGTTTCTACACCCTGTTCGTTTATGCCAAACGGATGAGCCATATATTTTGGATCAGTTAGTCTATTTTGCATTATTCCCTCTTTTGTAACGCCTTAGCTGGTTACAACTAAATTGGATAGAGACTCCATTTCACCTTGAGGAATGGGAGGCGATGTCGGCCCTCCAACAATTGGGGCAACGGTATGAGTATGAGTCATATATTTAGTTATGAAGCTTAGACCTTTTATCAAAGGTTCACCTGATACTCCCCCTAAAGACACTCGAGAAGCATTAATGGTAACTTGGTTTGAAGCAGTTACAGTTGTATCTCCACCACTCATCTCAATTCGAGTCCCCATATTATCTTCCGCAGCCCAACCATTATTATCCATTCGCATTTGATTGCCTTTGGCGTCTTCCAATAATATTTCATCCTGGGTCTTATTCAGTTTTAACGTCATACCGCTGGAATTGGTTAATTCGACCGAGCCATCTTCTTCCAAGACGAGTTCCGCCTCCGAGGCATGTGTTAATCTAATTCGCCTACCACCTTCCTCATCGTCAAACTGCAATCGGTGACCGGAAGGAGTTTGTAAAATACGCGTCGTGGGCGTCTGCTTCGCTGCATCATTTGGAACTTCAGAAGACGAATTCCAAAACACACCAGTCCAAATTGGCATATTTATGTTGCCTTCTTCAAATTCTACCCATACTTGCGATTCTTTTTCTGGGAACGCTGTTTCTGGTAGCCTGGAATGCGCTTGTTTCAGCCTATGAAGAGGGAGCTCTCGGTAAACTTCCTTTTGCACAAACAACAAATGAGCAAACACTCCTTCTTTACATCTTTGTAAGCAGCGC
>JBFKSL010000569.1:0-3017 GCA_041626995.1 Ketobacter sp.
GCCTATAGTAGGTCCCGGCTTTTTTTATGCGTTTTAAATTTCTTGAAGGAGAATGTAACAAAGTTGCCTTGCCTCATTAGCCCTTGTTAGGCTATATTGAGTTGCGCTATACAAACTCAGGTAATTAAGCTCGTTGTTCTGATATACCTTTTTATTGGTTTTATGAAAAATCGATATAGGGTTAATAAAAAAAATAAAAAAGAGGAGAGAGTATGAAAAGGTTAATAAAAGTGTGTCCCTTATTGTGTGTTTTATCGAGTAGTGCCTTTGCAGGTGGCGGTTATTTTTCTATAGGGTATGGGCACGTTGCAAAACAAACAGCAGGCGCGGTAACGGCCGTGGCGGAAGATGCTTATGCTGGGGCATCTAACCCGGCTAAGTTGACGGCAGCAAGTGATCAAATTGAAGTAGGTGTGGAGTTTTTTAACCCACATAGAAAAGCAAAACGTACGGGTGCAACGGACGGAGATGCTATCTATAATTTTTCAAGCAACAGCAGGAATTCTTTTTTTCTAATTCCTGGGTTTGCTTATTCCCATCAGTTGAATAATGACGTGACAGTGGGTGTTACTGCGTATGCTAATGGCGGCCTCAATAGCGAATACACGGATACGACCGGCATAGCTGGAACAAATGGAAACCCCGCTGTGTGTGGTGCTAAACCAGGTAACTTTTTCACTGGATGTGATGAAGCTGGCTTTGGTTTGGCTCAGCTTATCATTGCGCCAACAATAGCCTGGAAAGTCTCACCTAATCACAGTATTGGTGTTTCTCCCTTGTTTGCAATGCAGCGCTTTGAGGCATTTGGTTTACAAGGTGTTGCTCCTTTATCGAAGTACCCAAGCAAATTCTCAAACAATGGCCACGATGTTGCTTTAGGTGTTGGCGTTCGTGTGGGCTGGTACGCTGAAGTGAGACCTTGGTTATCGTTGGGAGCGGCATATTCATCGAAAGTCTATATGCAAGAATTTGATGACTATAAGGGTTTGTTTGCGGAAGGTAGTTTTGACATACCTGCCAACTACAGCGTGGGTGCTGCAATAAGGCCAAATGACGACTGGATTATCGCGTTGGATATTCAACGGATTGAATTTGCTGAGGTGAAAGCATTGGGAAATAGCGTGCTCAATTCATTGTCTCCTGGTGCACCAGCTATTGGCAGTGCTTCCGGTAGCGCATTTGGTTGGGATCGAAATCAGACCAATTATAAATTAGGTGTTACATATTTTGCTTCCCCTCAACTTAGCTTAAGGGCGGGTTATGCCTACGGAGAAAGAGCAAACGATAACGATATTGATGCGACAACGCTAAGTGTGCTGACACCAAATCCAATTCATCAATTTGCATTAGGTTTGAGTTGGAAAACTCAACAGGGCAACGAGCTACACGTTGGTTTTGAACACTTTATCAAGGAAACATACCGTGGACCTTCAGCTCTGTTTCCAGGAGCGCGTGAGTCGGTTACACCGTATGTGAATGCGATACACGTGGCTTACACATGGGCATTGTAGGGTTAAAATAAGGTGGCGAACCGTTGGCAGTTTTCGGCGATGTTATCAGCGCCAAAGACATGCTCTACGACGGCTAAATAGTTGGCTCCATTATTGACTAAAGGCTTTGCGTTGCCGTGATGGATGCCGCCAATGGCAACCACAGGGATAGATAAGGCTGCTTTTGCATCGGCTAGGGTTTTAAGGGTTGCCAACGGTGCACCGGGTTTGGTTGAGGAATTAAAAAACCGGCCAAATGCCACGTAGTCAGCTCCTTGTTGTTCAGCGCTGATGGCGAGCGATAACTTGTGATGGCAAGTGGCTCCAATGAGAGCATTTTTTCCTAAAAGCTCCCTTGCGCGTTGAATGCTGCCGTCAGATTGGCCGAGATGTACACCTTCCGCTTGACTGGCCAACGCAAGTTCAGGGTCATCATTAATGATCAGTGGGACGTTATATCGTAAGCAAAGTTGGTGAATGGCCTTTGCCCTCAATAAAGTTTCTTCGCGATGGCTTATTTTGTCTCGATATTGCAGTAAAACGATTCCTCCCTGAAGTGCTTGTTCTACTTTTTGCAATAATAAGTCAGTTTCAGCGATGTTTGGCGTTATAGCGTATAAGCCTTTTTTAACTAGTTTGCTCATGCTTGGGAACGATGAAGGAAGCGCTGCCCTTTGCCAAGCTGTATAGCTTGCTTAATAGTATTATCGACGTATGTTTGCGCTAACTCGATAGCATCAGGTATAGATTGGCCTGTCGCAATCAAGGCAGCAATGGCAGATGCCAAGGTGCAGCCCGTGCCATGAAAGTGACCCGCTTGTCGCTGCCATTCGTAGCTAGCCAGTTTTTCATTGTTATTAAATAAATGGTTGCGAAGTACAGTGCCTAATGCGTGCCCGCCTGTTAGTAACACATAGTCTGGGCCTTGCTTGAGCAGTGAAGTACCTAGTTGATCAGGGTCATTGTTTTCTTGTAAGCCGGATAGTTGAGCCGCTTCGATCGTGTTGGGTGTTAAAACCGTTGTTAAGGGTAAAAGTTTGCTTTTTATTTCACCGATAAGGTCAGCATTGGCGAGTGGGGTGCCATCACCACAAGCAAGAACGGGATCAAAGACTATAGGAATATTAGGTTGTGATTTGATGATGCTAGCGATGGCGTTAACGGCGCCTAAAGAACCCGTTAAACCAATTTTGATAGCATTGATGGGCATATCATTGAATAGAATGGATGCTTGTTCAACGATAGCCTCAGCTTCCTGCGGAATAAGGCGATGAACAGTGCTTGAGTCCTGTACGGTTAAGCAAGTGATTATCGAACAAGGGTGACAATCAAAGTGATTCAATACTTCAATATCGGCTTGAATGCCCGCACCGCCGCTTGGGTCGTGCCCAGAAATGCTGAGTACGATCGGTTTTGTGGCTAAATTTATAGAAGAATATGACAAGAAATGCTGTATTGGCTGTATTTAAAAGGATGGTAGAGGAATAAATTTATAACAACAAGTGCCTGTTCAGTAGCAAACGAGTA
>JBFKSL010000570.1:0-3015 GCA_041626995.1 Ketobacter sp.
AGAAGCCCATTGGGCTGGCTTAAGACCCGGTAGCTCAGGTGGTATTCCTTATATTGGTAAAGTGCCGGGCTGGGAAAACCTATTCATCAACGCGGGGCATTTTAGAAATGGGTTAGTGCTGGCGCCAGCCTCTGCGCGCTTGATGAGTGATTTGTTATTAGGTCTAGAACCTATAATTGATCCAGACCCTTATGATCCAGCCCGACCGGTAAGCACGCAGCCCATGCACTAAACCCATGCAGGTATTAACGAGGTTATTCGTCTGTATCTAAACCTAATTTTTTCAAGCGGTAGCGTAATGAGCGGAAGCTCATTCCCAGCTTTTTCGCAGCGGCTGTGCGATTCCATCGTGTTTCATCCAGGGCTTTTAAAATGGCCTGCTTTTCTATATCGGTTAAGTATTCTTCTAGAGAATCACCTTCATCAAAATCAGGCAGGCTGTGATCCCTATCTACAGGAACGGTTTTAGCTACCGGGTTGCCGTCGGTGGGCAATTGCAGGTGCTCTGCAGAAATTACTTCGTCGTCGCACAGTGTCACAGCTCGCTCTAAGATGTTTTCCAGCTCGCGAACATTTCCAGGGAAAGCATAATCTTGTAGGGCTTTAACGGAGTTGGGGCTAAGGGAAGGCAGATCCATTTCCCAGTTTTTCGATAGTTTATGCAAAAAGTAGTTGGATAGAGTAACTATGTCCTCTTTTCTGTCTCGCAATGGTGGTACGGCCACTTGGATTACATTGATGCGATAGAATAAGTCTTGTCGAAACTCACCATCTTCAACCAATTGAGCAAGGTTTTTATGAGTGGCACTTAAAATCCGCACATCAGTTGATACTTCTTTTTGTGTGCCTACGGGCCGCACCGCTTTTTCTTGAATGGCTCGTAATAGTTTTACCTGCATCTGCATAGGTAAATCGGCCACTTCATCCAAAAACAAGGTGCCGCCTTTTGCCGCGAGAAACAAACCGGTTTTATCTTCATAGGCACCAGTAAAGCTTCCTTTTTTGTGGCCAAAGAATTCACTTTCCATTAGCTCTGAAGGGATGGCGCCGCAGTTTACGGGAACGAAGGGGCCTTCGCTGCGTGGTCCGAGCCGATGAATCTCTCTTGCAACCAGTTCTTTTCCGCTGCCCGATTCTCCACTGATATAAACCGGTGCCTGACTGCGCGCCAGTTTGCGAATTTGTACCAGAAGCTTTTTGATATGAGCGGAATCCCCCAGGATAGGTGAGTCTAGCGACTCTTCTACTGGTTCCTGTTTGGAAAATTTTAACTTCAACGCGGTGTTGACCAAGTCTCGTAAGCGCTGCAGATCCACGGGCTTGGAAACAAAATCAAAGGCACCGGCCTTTAAAGCCGTAATTGCCGTATCCATACTGCCATAGGCGGTTAGTACGGCTGTGGGGGTGTTGGGGTAATTGGCCTGAATGTATTTCACCAAATCAATGCCGTTACCATCGGGTAAATTCATGTCAGTAATACATAGGTCAAAGCGTTCTTGTTGCAGAGAAACCATGGCAGACTCCACATTAGCAGCTGTGAAGGTTTCAATGTCCATCCGAGAAAGAGTCAGTTCCAATAGCTCTCGGATATCAGGTTCGTCATCAACGATCAGTGCTTTGTATTGGCTCATATTCAGATAGTCGCTATTCTGTCTGGGTGTGAAAAGGTGATGCGAAAACAACATCCGCTCTTAGTTGGTATTAAGTCTAGCTGTGCTTGATTGGCTTCGCATAGTTCTCTTGCAATGTATAACCCCAGGCCAGTACCACTGGTTTCTGAGGTATAAAAAGGCTCAAAAACCTTATCTTGTTTATCTTTTGGTATGCCAGGGCCTTGGTCAATAATATCCAGAATGGGTTGTTCAGTTTGGATATTAAGGTCTGCTACGACCTTTAAGGTTCGTTTTCCTGTTTGTTGTTCGCTGTAGCGAATGCCATTTTGAAATAGATTCGTCAGCACTTGATGGATTTGTGATGGGTCAATTCGAAAGCGCAAATCTTCGTGTTTACTAATAAAGTCAATTTGCGTATCGCTGCTTTGTGCTGAGGTATACTCATTAACAAAATCTCTAACCCAGGGGTTGAGATCAAACAGGGCGGGCTCCGACTGTTTGCGTCGCGAAAGTTGCAAAACATTTTCAATCACTTTATTCATACGAATGCAATGTTGATGAATGATTTCAGAGAGGCGGGTATCTCCCTTATTAAGCTCGTTGGATTCTTGCAGTAGCTGTGCCGCATGGCTGATCGCACCAAGTGGGTTTCGTATTTCATGGGCGATGCTAGCTGTGAGCCCACCCAGCGATGCCAGTTTTAATTGCTGTGCTTGCTGGGCCATGCGGGTGTTGTCGTCGATAAAAATAAGCGCATTGGCATTTTCTCCAGTGTCCAACAAGGTGAAGTTGGCCTGCAATTCAGGCCCGGAAAAGCCGGTTCTAAAAGGCTTGGAGCGGAACTGCGGGTTCTTTTGCCAGTCTCTTAATTGTTCGGCCAGTGCAGGTGAGATGTTCTCTAGCCGAATGTTTTTTGGCAATGAAGGCATACCGAACATCTTCCAGCAGGAGTCATTAATTAGAATCAGTTTTTCATCGTTATCCACCACTAATATACCGGTGCGCATGCGTTGAATAACATGATGGTTGAGTTCTTCCAGATTGGCTAAGTCTTCCGCTTGTTTGTCAGCAAGTTGCTCGCTTTCACGTAAACGTTTTGCAATCTGTTGAGCCAAAATGGAGGTGGCAAAACAGGCGATGCCGATAAATGCACTCTGCACAAAGGCTTCTTGATGGAATGTGCCGCGCATTATGGCGCTAAGAATTTGTTTATATAGAACAGCAAGGGTGGCAACAGCGGCAAAAAACATCGCCATCCGGCCTTGCGCCAAAATGCTGCCAGCAGCAACGGACACAACCAATAATATAGATAGGCTGCTATTGGATTCACCGTTGGCGTATTCCAATACCGCAATGGCGAGTATATCGGTAATGATGACGATAAAAACCTGAACGCCTAGGC
>JBFKSL010000571.1:0-3012 GCA_041626995.1 Ketobacter sp.
CATGGAAGAAGGGTCTACTTCACCAGTATCAGGATCGGGCTCCGGAAAATAAGTTGCAAGGAGTTCTTCATCATCTGCCGTTGCAGGCTTAAATGAAAGCCCTAACTTTTTACCGGCCAACTCCGGCAAAGATTTTTCCAAAGTGATTAATCGGCTATTTTCGCTCCCGTAATACTCTGTTCCTAACGTATAACGAAATTTATGCCTTAATGAACTCGGCAACACTGAAAAACTATCCGTAGATGCTACAAGGGTATAAGGCAAACCGGCAGCTAAAGACAATGGTTCGTAAATAATTAGCTGACGCACACCAAGAACATCAGAGCCAGATGCACCAGAGACCTGACTATCAATATAAGCTTCAATTTGTGCTTGATATTCATCCATACCTTCACTCAACGTGGAAATATCAAAATTTTGCAACCAACCTTCCGCTTCATTTATTGTTGTTTGCTGAAGCGACTGCTCTATTAATGCCTGAGGATCAAAAGCAATATTACCTTGAATTTCCATGGCTGCTGAATGGTCATACTGTTTGAAACTCGCATCCATAGGAATCCAATGATCACCCACCTCATGCTTTGCTCCTCTGCTAGGCAAATAATCAATCCAGGCTTCCACCCAGACATGCTCCATTTCAATGCTACGAATTTGTCCACCTTCGACAATTGCAACGTTTGGAATTCCACCCTGACCAAGCAATTGTTGTGCTGCACCAGGTACATCCACACCCCCCACCCAATTCATTGCTTTTTCAGCTGGAATATCAACGGTGCCGTAGGCGTATCGGGCTGGAATGTTTGATGCTCTCAATAATGCAATCAACAAGCTGGCCGTATCAAAAGCATTTCCCTTTCCATGCTGCATGGTGTATTCAGCACCCTGGATAGAACCATAGCTCGGTATAAACTCTATGGTATTACGAACCCAGTTATAGATTTTTACGGGATCAAATTCCAATTCTTCTGCTTTTGCTTGAATAGAATCAGTAAGCTTGGCATCGATGGTAGCCGCCAAATCTTCAGCAACCGGACCACCAGGCTGTCCAAGCATATCTGGCGTAATAACGTTACTTGCTAACTGCGTACCTTGAGGAAATGGTGAAATTCCGGTTAATCGACTCAGCTCTTCGGGTGTTTTAGCCGGTTTACGGGTTTTCGATGCATCAGGCGCACCCCAAGGAAGGCTATCTGGATCAGTGGGTGTAAACGTACGCTTTAATTTATGCTTACTGAGTTGATTTTCGATCTCAGATAGCACCACTTGCTGTTGCTCTAAATCTTGTGAAGATTCTAGCAATGCAAAGTTAACCTTAAGCTGATCCAACTCTTGATTAATCTTTGTCAATGCCGCTTCATGACGTTGCATGATAACCGGCGATAAGTTTTTAGCTTGAATATATTGTCGCGTTTTATCGAAGTCCTCTAACGTCTTATTATGTTGCTTCTCAAACTCCACTAGGCTTTCTTGCAATATCGCAATACTTACTGTTTCCTCAAGACCAAGAAAACGCGTAATGTGATCGAGCACCCCATCATTTTCTTTTAATTTATTGCCTACAATATCTTTTTTCTCGGAGACCTGCTGTGTCAGCAATTTCATTTGCTGCGACATCGGATCTAATGTCGGATCTAGCTGTTTAACGCGCTCAATTTGTTTTTGCTTTTCAACACCATCTTTTACTGCAAAAACCGTAGGCGAATAAAAACTAAAAGAGAAAAAGAAAAGGGTTGTGGCTGCAACACTTTTAAGGAAACCGTTATTTTCACGAAACGCTTCCATGACTGACAAAGACATTACAATCTCCTACTAAAATACATGTACCAACTGTCATTACTGGCAGGGACCACAGGCCCCTACCCCGGTATTTACTGCGCGTTTAATTGCATTCCCACTTGCCTTACATGCTCATCTACCATCTGACGCACTGACTGAACATCTGATTCGTCATCAAACATAAGCAAATTAGTCGTCACAATTAGTAAGGATTGAGCTGTTATCCAGTCACCGGACTCCATCGCTGATTTGGCCCATTCCAATTTATGATAGGCATCGCGATAACCCAATCGATACCAATAATCCCAGGCTAATTGATCTAATGCAGTCAGCGTTTCTTCAATGGAACTCAAACCACTAACCTGCAAGGTAATATCTGCCGGTATCTGCTGCAGCAATTGACCATTTGGATCTGTCGCTATATCAACTGAAATGACAGCTTCTAATGCACTATCTGGCAACTGGATGTAAATTCGTTCAGATAGGGTTTCTTGTTCATCAATTATGAAATCCCACACCCAATCGGTTCCATTCTGCACGAACGGCTCACTTACAACTGGATAACCCCCATCTGGCAAGTTGAGAACAACGCGACCGGAAGTAGCGCCTCTACGATTTGCAAGCTTAATATTAAGGGGAACGGTTTTGGTCTGCTCCAGCAATAATGCCTGTGGATTTACAAAGCTCAACGCCGCCTTAAGCATGTTTCCAAAACCTTCATCGGCACCAGGCTGTGATGCTTCCATCAACACATCAAAACCGAAGTAAACGCTCTTACCTTTTCCGTAGTTATAAGTGGTTACCGCGCGTCGCTTAAAGTTAAACAAGTCAGTCAATGAAAAACTTCCTTGATCCAGCCAAAACCACTGAGAAAGCAAATCATCGCCTACGAGATTGTAAGTACCTATTTGACTCGCTCCATCCAAAAAGGCACCAAACACCAGATCATCCACCTGCAGGGGCAGCGATACGGCATCACTGATGCTACTTGCTTGCATATCTACCGATTCAGCCCATGGATGGCGACCTACCACCGTCAAACCTAACGCATGCTCCACCCACAAGTTTCGTTTGTCGTGCGCACCCCCAAAGACTAACCCTGCCCCATTAAACACCGCTTCTCGAAGCTCCTTTTGCACCAAAACGTGCATCATTGGCCTTTCTGCAAGTATCAAATAATTGGTGTAAGTACCTGTTCTGTGCTCCTGGGAAAAGCTTCGGGCATCATGCACCAGA